>JANNDQ010000168.1:0-6236 GCA_031387965.1 Chamaesiphon sp. OTE_75_metabat_567 | reverse complement strand
ACTGAGCTACTCGATCGGGATAGGTAGAAATTAAAGAACTTTCTTTTCCTTTACAGGCTTTACAGCCACTATTTCCTCTCCTCCAAGCAGTAGTAACACTGCCTATTATGGCTTCCCATTCATGTCCATCAATGGGACATTTAAACCATGCTTTTTTCACAGTTCCATTTGTTACTACATCAGGAAATATCTCTAGTTCATTATTCTTTTCATAATCCCAATACTGTGCTACTCGATCGGGATAGTTAGAAATTAAATTAATTCCTTTTCCCGTACAGGCTGGGCAACCACTTATTATACCATTCTTCCAAATAGCCATAATATCAGAAGCTTTCTTCTTCCATGAATGTCCATCAACAGGACATTTTAATGATATAATCTGGGCTGAACTGGCAAGAATTTTTGCTGGATCGAGATCATGATTCTTCTCGAAATCCCATAAATCCGCAACTCTCTCTGGATAAAGACTAGCTATACTTCTTTTTTGTATTTTCTCTATTCTTTCTAACTCAGCAGTAATTCTCTCTTTCGTCTTTTCTTTCTTTCTTCCTTTCTCATACTCATAAAATGCTGGATTAATATTAAAAAGCTTCTTAACACGTTCATAGCTTACTCCATATTTACCCATGATTTCTCGACGGTTAAAGCCTTGCTTATAAAGCTCCAAGAACTGATTACTTATTTCAAGATCTGCCCGTCTTTCGGCAAATTCAGATGATTCATTTATTTCTTTTCTCTCTACATCATTTAATGAATTGATTTCCTCATCATATTTTACTTGAAGAAATTCATCAACATCCCGCCCCAAATCAGTAAGAGAAATCAGATCATCCTCTATTTGAACAATGCCTTTATTTTGAAGATTGAGAATTGCAAGTTTTTCAGAAGATTTAAAACCCCTAATTGGACTAGATGACTGAACCTCCAACAGTACTTCAATAATCTCCTTATGCTTTTTACCAATTCCCTTAGCAGCTTCAATAACATCTGATAGATTTTCCATGTCTCAATGCAATCTGCGGTAAATCACTACAATCCATTTATGGACTCTATGATTAATGATTCCCAATCAGATGTCAAGAATTGACAATTGTAATCTCTATTCTGTTCGTCAGATCTAGTAATGATATATATTTCAGCCATACCTTAGTTCAAATTCTGTTCGCATAACCCAAAGAAAACCCACAACAGATCCAACAAAATCAACTGTAGATCGACTCACTTATTGCACTAAGATTGGGTATTATGTAGATAGCAGTGGGATCGTGTGCCCCACAAATCTATAGGAGTCGATCGATGACATCTCATGACTCTCAAACAGAGACGCTCCACCAACGCATCACCATCGAGCCAGGAAAGCGGAGCGGTAAGCCTTGCATCAGAGGAATGCGAATTACCGTGTATGATGTGCTGTCCTATCTTGCATCGGGGATGACATATCAAGAAATCCTTGAGGACTTCCCGTATCTGACACAGGAGGACATCCTAGCCTGTCTGAGCTACGCTGCCGTTGGCGAAGCCTCTCCCTAAGGAGAATCGTGAACGTCAAACTTTATCGATCCAAGCATGAAGCTGTTATTCGACCACAATTTATCGCCTCGGTTAGTCGATCGATTAGCCGATCTGTTTCCAGGATCGACTCATCTTTACACACTGGGTATGGATCGCGAAGAAGATCTCCAAATATGGATTTATGCTCAGAGCTATGATTTCACGATCGTGACGAGAGATGGTGATTACAACGAATATGCTTGGAGACCAGAGAAATTCAATTTGTGATGACAATCCCTGAAGAGATTGCTGATAAAATTGATAAAGCTAGAGGTAGATCGAGGAGTAGACGGCGGAGCTGGTTCCTACTCGCAACAATTGAAAAGTTGAAAAAATATGGGGACTTCTGATATGCAATTACTCGATAAAAATCCAGAAATTCAAACGTCAGTATCGTTAAATATTTCCGACATTCGGTTGCAAGTTACACAAGAGCAATTTCAGCGCCTGTGTGAACTTAATCCAGATCTACGACTAGAAGTAAATAGAGATGGAGAATTAATCGTTATGCCTCCAACTGGCGGAGACACAGGTAATCGTAATTTTAATCTCATCGTCCAGTTTGGTAACTGGGTCGAGCAAAATGGGATGGGGAAGGGTTTCGATTCTTCTACAGGCTATAACTTTACGGCTTTTGGTGGGAGAAATCCATCACCAGATGTCTCATGGATCGAGAAGTCGCGGCTAGAGGGAGTTGATACTTCCGGTCTTCTTCCTGTTGTTCCCGATTTTGTGATCGAGTTGAGATCCAAGAGCGACTTGCTCAAGGATGTACGCTCCAAAATGGAGGAGTATCAGCGGGTAGGGGTGCGTTTAGGTTGGCTGATAAATCCTCAACAGCAACAGCTTGGTGAAACCCACGCTGAGGAAGCCTCAGCGCGATTTCATCCGCAGGTTGAGGTTTATCGCTTAGGGCAAGAGGTGGAAATATTGCAATCTCCTACTTCATTAACTGGAGAAGATGTATTACCTGGATTTGTACTGAATGTTAGTTCGATACTTGATTGATATCAGCGTGGGGTAAGATTTGAGAACTAATTTTGTTCGACTAACTTGGTTTGCGGTTGGATTTCGGTGACTTGAGTTGTTGTTCCGGTATTGGCTAATTGTAAAAAGGCATTGAGCGGGCCAAAATTGGTGGCATGAACGATCGCGGGTACGTCATAACCTTTGAGATCTACCGAACATTCTTTAAATACTCGATGTTTGCCGAGGAGCGGCGCAAGGTAGCGATAAGTGGATGAGCCGATCGCAATTTCAGCATTGAGTTCTTTGGTGATTGCTTCTAGTCGGAACGCTGCATTGACAGTATCACCTAGGGCGGTGTAATCAGGCTGATCGCCACTGCCAGCATTGCCAATCATTGCATGACCAGTATTGATTCCTGCACCAATTTTTAGCTCAAAGGGCAGCGGATACTGTTGGCTCAGCTCTTTTGTCATTTTATTGAGATCGTCTAATGCCAAGAGAATATTCATCATCTCTTGCTTGGTCACAGTTTCACCATTATGGAACCACAGCGCCATCAGTGCATCACCGATATATTTATCCACCCAGCTACCGCGATTACGAATGATTGCGCCTGCATTGCGGAACCAAGCGCTCATCACCTCTGAGAGGAGATTTTCATTAGTTTGACGAGTGAGAATGGTGAAATTACGCATATCTACCACCATTACTGACATCAACTTCCGCAGATGTAAAATCGATGTGATCGTACCATCGAGAGTACCTTCCGTGTCCACCGTACCGAGGATGTTGTCCGCAGCACTGGGACAGTGAAATTCAAATTCAGTTTGACCAAATGTAATCGTATCACCATCATGAATGGTGACTGGAATACTGACTCTGCGCCCATTCACAAAGGTGCCATTGCTACTACCTAGATCGATCAAATAGTGGTCGCCAGCATCGGTAAATTGGATCATCGCATGGTTGCGAGAAATACAGCGATCTTTGACAACAAATTGGTTGTCGTCCCCCCGACCCACAGTCCAGCAGTTGCCATCAGTTAATGATAGCTCGCGTTGACCGTTGTCAGTGTTAAGGATCAGGTGAGGTGAAAGGCCCTGGTTCACGGTTAGGTACAAATATGACGGTGAACTAGTATCTGGGTGAGTGATAACGCAGCTAACTTAACCAGATTAAGCTAGGCGTAGCTAACCACCAACAGAAACAAACTATCAACGAAGATAGTAGTCAAAACGGCACCACTGAAAGCGTACCAGTGCGACTGCTTTGTCCATAACGGTATTATACCCACAGCCAATAGCAAATTTACTAGTACCACTGCCCATGCTAAACCCCAAGGAGTGTGAACGCGGACGATCGCCTGCTGTAAGATAGATGTTGCTTGGGCTGGATCGACCTGCATGATTTGCTTCCAGTGATCGAGCAGTCCAACTTGATAGAAATATAAATCAGTAATTGCTGTGCCGAGCAGGGAACCTAAATAAAATAAGCTGCCAATCTTCCCAAATCCGCGCCACAATGCCCACATTGCAAATGGTACACCGATCGACTCGATCGGCAAATGAATCGCTGGCTCCCACCTAAACCAGCCCCAATAGATCGCCCCAGCCAACCAACTCCAACTAAAACCTAGAATCAGATCGCCCCAAATTTGGCTCTGAGGGCGCTTGATCAGGATCGATCCGAGCGAAACCCATAGTATTGTGATCGCAACGCTCAAGACTGGATAGTGGCGTACTAGCGGAGCTTCAATGAATACGGGTACAGCAACTAAAAATGCTGCTCCGGCAAACATCTGCCATGTTTTTTGAAGTTGCCACTGCCAAGTGTTTACAGCGCCGTTGGACTTATAGCTAGAGTCAATCACAATAATAATTATTGATATTGTTAACTTAATGTTTATTTATATAAAGTTATTATATTGCTTATCTGACAGTGAAGCAAGCCAGTAAACCGTATCTAGCAGGGATTCTAGGAATTAAATTGGGCGATCGAATCCGTCCTGTGATTATGAGAACTAGGTCGCCCCATGATTAATATTCGTTACGCTGAGCGGTAAACAGTGAGAAAATACCAAAGAAAGATTTGTTTTGGATGCAAGAGCAGAATTAAAATTTTAGTCCTGTTCTTGCCTAATCCACAATCCCTAAATACCCCCTGAAGAATTCTATGATGTTGCGATCGAAGTATAAATTCCCGCTGTTTGTGATCGTCACGATGGTAATTCTGGATCTGGCAGCTACAGCTAGTATTGCCCAGCCAACGACTCCAGTCGGGAGATCTCCAGTCGATCTCAATATTTTTCAAGCTATATTCTTGGGATTGGTACAGGGGGTGACTGAATTTTTGCCAATTAGTAGTTCGGCACATCTGAAGGTAATTCCTGAGGCACTGCGCTGGGGTGATCCGGGAGTAGCATTTACCGCAATTATCCAATTAGGGAGTATTGCAGCGGTAATTTGGTTTTTCTGGGGCGATATTGTCAATGTAGTTAGTGGTGCGCTGACAGCGATTAAAAAGAAAGACTATCAGTCGTTAGAATTTCAAATGGCGGCGGGAATTATATTGGGTACAATCCCGATTATCTTTTTTGGGTTATTGATTAAAAAGTTTATTCCAGATTTCGATCGATCACCATTACGGAGCTTGGGTGCGATCGCAGTTGCTTCGATTTTTATGTCGATTTTATTAGGTATTTCCGAGCAAATTGGTAAGCGCAATCGCGATCTAAATAAGCTGACAATGGTTGATGGCATCTGGATGGGCTTCGGGCAAGCTTTAGCCCTTGTACCTGGTTGTTCTCGCTCCGGTTCAACCTTGACAGCAGGACTCTTGATGGGTTTGGAACGTGCCGCCGCAGCTCGATTCTCTTTCTTACTGGGGATTCCAGCGATTACGCTAGCGGGATTGTCAGCGCTCAAGGATGCAAATGATGCTGGGTTTACAGGGATTTCACCAGCGGCTCTAATTGCTGGGACGATCTCTGCGGCTGTCTTTTCCTATTTATCGATCGCATGGCTGCTCAAGTTTTTACAAACTCATAACACTTTTATTTTTATCTTGTACAGATTAGGTTTTGGGATTGCTATTCTCACCGCGATCGGCATGGGTGGATTGATTAATCAGTAATAAGTAAGTTCATAACTCTAAATATCAATGCTGCTATCTTTTCGCAAATCTCTAACTAAACTTACCGACAACTTATTCGAGTTAGGACTTGCACTTGGTAGTGGTATTTTGATGGGGTCAACACTTGCACCTGTTGAGGCTTGGTATTTTGCTTGGGTAGCACTTGCACCATTGTGGTACTTAGTCTGTCGCAATCGCAATCCTCATCCAATTGTTTATGGCTTGTGTTGGGGAATCGGGTTCTATGGGTTGGGATTAAGCTGGATCTTTGGAATTCACCCGATGACATGGATGGGTGTCCCCTTTTTCGCAAGTTTGGGAATTGCTACTTTTTGCCTGACTTTCATCACTTTATGGGGCACAAGTCTCGCGGTCTTTTGGTCGCTTAGTCTAAAGTTTATCAGCTCTAAACTGTCATCAAATCCAGTTGTCCGCGTAATTTTAGCTACAGCCTGTTGGTGTGGATTAGAAGAGCTATATAGTCTCTCTGACTTATGGTGGACATCCCTCGCCCTCACTCAAAGTCCATACAACTTACCCATTCTTCACCTCGGACAATTGTCGGGGCCGACAACAGTTAGTGC
>JANNDQ010000161.1:0-2142 GCA_031387965.1 Chamaesiphon sp. OTE_75_metabat_567 | reverse complement strand
CTTAGATCATAGTGCAACAACTCCAACTCGGACTGAAGCGATCGCGGCAATGCACCGAGTCATGATGTCAGAATGGGGCAACCCTTCGAGCATCCATCAGTGGGGCGAACGCGCCTCCACCGCGATCGAACAAGCGAGATTTCAAGTAGCAGCATTGCTGAACGCCAACCCCGATGCGATCGCGTTTACATCGGGGGGTACTGAAGCTAATAACCAGGCAATTATGGGGGTGACAAATCAATATTCAACCCCTCAACATGTCATTATTTCGAGTGTCGAGCATTCGTCGATTAATGCGCCAGTAGAATGGTTAGCAACCCGAGGCTGGCAAGTCACCAAATTACCTGTCGATCGATCGGGACGAATCGATCCTCAAGATCTCGCCCGTGCCATTCGTCCGAATACCGTGCTGGTATCGGTTATCTCCGCCCAAAGTGAAGTCGGCACGATTCAACCGATCGCCCAACTAGCGGCGATCTGCCGTCAGCACCAAGTTTGTTTCCATACTGATGCCGTGCAAGCTGCTGGCAAAGTCCCGATCGACGTGCGGGCACTGGGGATCGATCTCCTCTCAATCTCCAGCCACAAGCTTTATGGCCCCCAAGGTGCGGGCGCACTCTACATCAGCCCAGGTGTAGAACTTATCCCCCTTCTCGCTGGCGGGGGACAGGAAATGGGCTGGCGATCTGGAACTCAAGCAGTACCCCAGATCGCTGGATTTGGCGTGGCGGCTGAGTTAGCAAGTGAAGAATTAGATCTCGAAAATATCAGACTCACTGGCTTGCGCGATCGCTGCTTCGAGCTACTAGCCAATTGCCCGATCCTAGCGCCAACCGGGGATCGCTGGCAGCGCCTGCCTCATCACCTCAGCTTTTGTCTGCACATCCCCGATCGCGATACCTCAGCATCCGTTACGGGCAAAACGATCGTCCGCCACCTCAATCTCGCCGGGATCGGCATCAGCTCCGGGGCGGCTTGTGCCAGTGGGAAACTCACTCCCAGCCCGATTTTATTAGCGATGGGATACAGTCAAACCGAGGCAGTCAGCGGTATTCGCCTAACGCTCGGCAAGAGTACCACGATCGCCGATATCGACTGGACAGCAATGGTACTCAAACAAATTCTCGATCGATTAGTACCACAATTAGTCTGTGCCTAATTTGGGTTTAAAATGTCTCAAACCTATGTGGTAAGCACTGCCCACCCTACTGGGACGACACGACTAAAACTGTGGGCATTCAGAACTCTGAAAAATACAATTAGTAATATTTTGAGCGATCGTTTTACCCACATTTTTAGTCGTGTCGAGCCACTACTGGAACGACTCTTACCTTTTACCTTTTACCTTTTACCCAGTCTCCCAGTCCCCCAGTCCCCCAGTCCCCCCATCTCCCATCACTCCCCCTCCTGAAACCGATCGAGCCAACTTTGGAGGGCGCGTCTGATTTGTTCTTTGCGGCGCTCGAAGTTGGCGGCGAGGGTGATGATGAGGACTCCGGCGAGGAGTCCGATTGCCCATTTGGTGATGGGGTATTCGGTGATGAGGATGAGCAATTGATAGGTATTGGTAAGTAGGAAGGCGATCGTGCCGACGTAGAGCCATGCGCGGACTCTGACGAGGATACCGATACTGGCGATCGCGAGTCCGATGATGATGGGGAGCCAGGGTTGGTGCCATAAGGCGGTGACGGCGATGATGCTGCTGCCGAGGATGCGTCCGTAGTGGCGATTTTGCTTGGAAGTTTGCCAGTAGGGATCCCATTGGACTGCGGCTAAAATCGACAAACCGATCGAGGTGGCATACCAGAGGGGACTGGTGAGGTTGTAGGCAAATAACAGCCGAAACGCTGCCCAGTTGAGGAAGATCGCGCTCAGGTAAGCCCACCCAAATTGCCGTTGGCGGCGGGCTACTCCGGCGTAAAATACTGCCAGAACGATGAGGTTTAGCAGGGAGATCCGATCTAACTCGAAGATGACTCGCGATAGTGGTAGGAGGAGGGCTATGAGCCGCCAGGGTCGATCGCGCCAGCCCCATTGTCGCCAGGGGGCTAGTAAGATGATGAGTCCGAGCAGACAGGAAATTAAAATTAGACCTTCATCGAGGATGCCGAGGCGTTGGAAGATCGATCGGGCGTAGATACC
>JANNDQ010000129.1:0-2152 GCA_031387965.1 Chamaesiphon sp. OTE_75_metabat_567 | reverse complement strand
ATTGAAGACACCACGTTTGAGACTGTATCAACAGGTACGTTGGGTGAAATAACAAAATATTTTCAAAAATCCGCAATTGATGGATTTACTGCCCTATCTGCTAAAAGTCAAATCGAACAAATTGCAACAGAAATCGCACGCAATCTAGAAGAAATTGTTAATAGCGACACTAAAGTTAGTGAGGGGGGTAAAGAAGCAGTTCTTCGTGCCGTAGGTCATTCAATACATGGTGTTGGTGCAAAAGATTTGTTTGAAGGGGAGCTTGAACCTTCTCGGATTGCCGAACGTTTTAGAACCAACAAACCAGAACAATTGGTAGGGCTTGGAGTAGCAGAAATAGCCTTGTATGAAAGATTGCTTTTTGAAGCATCTACGATTTTAGTCAGGTTGGCAAATAAATTACCTGGCTTTGACGTTATTGCATTTAAGACCGTAATTAACCAAGGAACTCGGCTTTTTGAAATGCTGAAAACGGTTTTAGATGAAATGCACCAATCGTCACTTGCACAAGGCAATGGAAGCGACAATTATCGTGATTTTACACGAAAATACTTGCTCGAGATTGACACAAAGCTCAATCAAATGGATCACTTGGGCTTAAGTATGATTAGTGCCGCTGTAACAAAGTGTCCATTAGATGTTGCTTATATTACGGTAAACTGTGATACTCGAGAACTATCAAAATACAAAACTCGCTTGGCACTCAACCTTATAGAAAATAATCCCGAATTATTAGAGTTTGACGAAACTGACGAATTGCAAATTGATAATCTAGATCATAACCCTCACGATAGAAGCCAAGAGGTAAACACTGCCGAAGAGATCGTTCGCACGTTTCCTTATGTACTTATTCGAGGACAAGCCGGATGTGGAAAAACAACTTTGCTTCGCTGGTTAGCAGTTCAAATGGCTCGAAGCAAGTTTAATTTTCTAAAAGACAACACTTCTGCCGCAATCCCATTTTATGTTCGGTTAAGGGATTACGCAAATAAAGAGCTACCTCAACCAGAAGACTTTTTGTATTTCGCGGCTCGAAATTTACAAGGTGAAATGCCACACGGATGGGTACATCATTTACTGAGGCAGCCTGGATGCAGTGTACTTTTAATTGATGGCATAGACGAATTGCCAAAAAGTCAAAGGGAAAACGTAAAAAATTGGATTACTGAAATGCAACAATCATTCCCACATGTACGAATGATTGTAACATCTCGACCAAGTGCAGTTAGCAAAGATTGGTTAAATGAAGAAAATTTCGCACCAACAGAAGTAAAGCCTCTTGAGCCTGAGGTAATTCCTGAATTTATTCGATTTTGGCATGAAGCGGTCAAACAAAAATTAACCTCTCAAGACGATAAAGATGAACTAGATACTTTGAGTGGCGATCTTCCACAGCGCATTATTAGCAGTGAAACCTATCTTGATCTAGCTCAAACACCACTTTTGCTTGGGGCATTGTGTGCGCTAAACCGTGATCGTAACAAAGTGTTACCCGAAAACAAAATTCGGCTTTATCGAGATTTAATAGAAATGCTTGTTCAACGGCGTGACAATGAACGTAAAATACAAAGCGACTACGTTTTAGAAGGTAATATCCAGCAAAAAATATTACAAAGAATTGCTTATTGGATGGTATTAAATGATAACCCAGTTGCAAGTAAAACTGATATTATAAAACAAATAGAAATTCAGCCAATTGTTAATGTCATACTTAAGCCCGATGAGATATATCAAGTTTTAATTGAACGCAGTGGTATCTTACGTGAACCAGTAGTAGGAGAAGTTGATTTTGCACACTTAACTATGCAAGAATTTTTGGCAGCGGAAGAAGCAGTTTATCGAGTAGATATAAAACCGCTATTAGATAATTGCACAAATGACCGTTGGGAAAGGGTTATTCATTTTGCAGGAGGTATTTCAGGAGAAACAAATGCGGAGTATCAAAAGAAATTACTTCAAGGTTTGTACGAACAAGATCAAAATTTTTTAGCTCTCGAGAGTGCAAGAACAAGTATAGGTGCTAAAAGTCTAGAAATAGTCAAAAAATGTGTCCGAAATACTGTAGCGCAGCTTATTTTTAGAGAACAAGTAGGCACAATTGCATCTGTCAAAGAACCAGCTATTGAGTATCTTAGCTATGATAATTTAAAAA
>JANNDQ010000127.1:0-2079 GCA_031387965.1 Chamaesiphon sp. OTE_75_metabat_567 | reverse complement strand
GGTATCTGCCAATAGATGCGACAATCCATCAGCAATTTCCTCGCGAGTACCTGCATCGATTCCGATATCTACTTGCATCATCGTTGGTTCTCCTGAAAATATTCACCAGTACTTACTTATAATTCTACTCACTATCCTCGATCGACCCACCACCGCAACAGCAACACTTTACAAATACATATGCCCCACATCACTGGCACCACCAAAATTCTCGGCGTGATTGGCAATCCAATTTCTCATTCACTCTCTCCGATTATCCACAACGCAGCGATCGAACAGTTAGGTTTAGATTATCGATATCTAGCCTTTCCAGTTGCACCAGCCGATCTGGCGGCGGCGCTAGCTGGCTTTGCGGCGATTGGGGTAATTGGCTGTAGCGTGACAATTCCGCACAAGCAAGCGATTATGTCGCTGCTGACAGAGATTACTCCTCTCGCAACAGCCGTAGGTGCGGTAAATACAGTCTGGAATACCCCTACAGGCTGGCATGGGACAAATACAGATGTCGCAGGATTTGTCAGTCCTCTAGCAGCCATGCAGCGGGACTGGAGTCAGACAACAGTGGCGATTTTAGGTAATGGTGGTGCGGCGCGGGCGGTAGTCGCCGGATGTCATCAGTTAGGGTGCGGTGACATCCATGTATTCGGTAGGGATGCTGCTAAGCTGGCTGAGTTTAAGTCTAGTTGGCAGAATGTTCAGCTATCTGTTGCTGGTGGTGATTCTCCTTCGGAGAGGCTTCGCCAACAACCTGTTCCAGTGAAGATCGAAACTCATTTGTGGGATCAATTAGCTAATTTGATTAGCCGAGACAATTTATTACTAATTAATAGTACGCCGATCGGAATGCACCCACAAGTTGAGGATAGTCCAATTAGCGCGGGAATCATGGAGAAAATTGGGGCTGATTCGATCGCATACGATCTGATTTATACCCCTCGCCCGACACGCTTTTTACAATTAGCAGCAGCGCAAGGAGTGATCGCTATCGATGGTACGGAAATGTTGGTACAACAAGGTGCTGCGGCTTTTGAACTATGGTTTCAACAGCGAGCACCAATTGGAATTATGCGTGAGAAGTTAATGGAATATTTAGGATGAATCTGGGATCTTCTAATCCCAGAGACTAGTGCTAGCTAAAAACCCGACTGTCTTGTCGTTTTTTTATTCGGGGGGAACCCCCGAATAAAAACGCCGCTTTTCCAAAAAGTCGGGTTTTTGTCTTAACTAATATGGCGACTGGTATCTTACTTGATTTTTGCTAACTTCCGCATGACGGATTCATAAGCGGCGGGATTATTCTGGGATTGGAATAATTTCGCTGCTATTTTTAGATCCTGTGTCGCTGATGGATTTGCGTCTAACTGAGCATGAAGTAAGCCGCGATTGCTGTAGGCAAGGGCGTGACTAGGCTGTAGCTTAATTGCCTGATTGTAGTCGGCGATCGCCTGCTGATAGTTTTGGAGCTGAAATTGATTTAAGCCCCGATTGAAGTATAGTTCAGCATTATTTGGTTCGACTGCGATCGCTCGATCATAATCCAATATTGCTTTTGCATATTCACGCTGGGTGTAGTAAACCATCCCCCGATTCAGATACGCTAATGTGTAGTTCGGGTTGAGTCGGAGTACTTCAGTGTAGTCAGCGATTGCGGCTTGACGATCGCCATTCAGATAGAAGAGGATGCCTCGGTTGTTATAGGCTTGGATTAGCTTGGGATTGAGCTTAATCGCTGTAGTGTAGTCAGCGATGGCTTTTGGTCGATCGCCATTTTCGGCAAAGGCGACTGCTCGGTTGAATACGGCGCTGCCATCTTGAGGATTAGCAGTGACGATCTGATCGTAGTCACCAATTGCACCAGAACGATCGCCTAGGGCGTTCTTGGCGATGGCGCGGTTGAAACGAGCATTTGGATGATTGGGTTTGAGCGCGATTGCCTGATCGTAGTCCGCGATTGCGCCCTGATAATCTCTCATCAATCCTTTGGCTTTACCACGCCCATAATAAGCGTTAGCATATGTTGGCTTGAGTTTAATTGCTGTATCGTAGTCGCTAATTGCGCCTACTTGATCGCCTAGATCG
>JANNDQ010000115.1:0-8902 GCA_031387965.1 Chamaesiphon sp. OTE_75_metabat_567 | reverse complement strand
CGATTTTTGATGATATCTTCTAGCCCTAATTCTTGCGCCAACTCCAAGATCCGATCCGAACTGCTCGACTCAATTGCTTCGATCGCCAGGAGAATCAAATCGAGTTCAACCTTCGCCCGACGGGGACAAGCATCCGCCGCCAGACTTGGATTGGGGAGACTTTCGAGTACTCCTAGCAGCTGTTCGGACATGGGACTGTTGATAAGCGATGCACTCATATTACGTCGATCGACTAGTTAGAGACGGGGTTTGAATTCTTGTCAAAGATCTAGACTCAGCTTTGGTGCAAAATTGTTGCACTTGAGTCCAAATTGCTGTTCTTGGTCAGCAAGATCGTCAACATCAGCATACCCGAATTTCAGACCTTAACCACAACACACCTACCTTGTCCGCATAATTACGGATTGAAGTTAAATTTTTAGACCCGCAGCAGTTCAACTGTCAAGCTATTTAAAGAATCTTAGCTGAAGTACACTATCTTTGGTAAGATGGGAATCATATATACATTATTCTCCTAAATTATTATGCTAACTATTAAATATTTTTTGGCGAGGTGCCGATAGAGCTATATCTTTTAGCTTCATACTTTAATTTCTATATCTTTAAAATTAACTAGCTAAACTGAGCTACTCAAGTCATTTCGACGATCTCGGCAAATCTATGATAGGGTAATTCCCGACCGTAGATAATTGTGCAAATCTAATTTAGATTGCACCAGATCGCTCTACTTTAATTTATAAAAAAATAATTAGGTAATATTTATAATGTTTTCTGCTGCTAACCGTCTCTCCATCTTTGTAGACGGCAATAATATGTTTTATGCCCAACAAAAGAATGGGTGGTTTTTTGATCCTCTGCGCGTGCTAGAGTACTTTACCAAAGAACCAGAATTGATGTTGATCAATTCTTTTTGGTATACTGGACTCAAGGATGCCCAAGATCAGCGCGGGTTTCGAGATGCCTTGATTAGCTTGGGATATACCGTCCGCACCAAGATTCTCAAAGAATACTACGATGATACCTCCGGTCGCTATTCCCAAAAAGCGAATTTGGATATTGAAATCGTGGTCGATATGTTTAATACTGTAGATCAGTACAATCGGGTTGTACTATTTAGCGGTGATGGTGACTTTGAGCGAGCGATCGAGTTATTGCGATCAAAGAATACGCACATCACGGTGATCTCGACAGAAGGAATGATCGCCAGAGAGCTGAGGAATGTCACAGACAGGTATATTGACCTGAATGATATTCGCGATCGCATCGAAAAAGTTGATTCCCTATAGGAGAACCAATTCAAATGTTAGAGCAACAATTGCCCATCATAATTATGCAGTTTAGTTTGTTTGAGTTACTAGAACTTATTTAGGTGACAGAAAAATCTTCTGAGATAAATCTGTCACCTTAAAGCAGAAACCCGATCTTTCTAAAAGTCGGGTTCCTAGAACTAACTCGCAGCTTCACAAGTAACTCTAGCATTATTATTTTTTAGGTATCTAACACCATGAATCAACAAACAGAATCTGATCGCGTAATTATTTTTGATACGACGCTGCGCGATGGCGAACAATCTCCAGGTGCAACGCTAAATGTCGATGAGAAATTGACAATTGCCCGTCAATTAGCGCGTCTGGGTGTAGACGTGATTGAAGCTGGTTTTCCATACTCTAGTCGGGGAGATTTTGAAGCAGTTCATCAGATCGCAGATCTGGTCGGTACGCCATCTGGGCCAATTATTTGTGGTTTAGCACGGGCGAATGAAAAAGATATTAAAGCTGCTGCTGATGCCCTCAAGCCTGCGGCTAAGGCTCGAATTCATACCTTTATTTCCACATCAGATATCCATTTAGAATATCAGCTCAAAAAATCTCGTGCTGAAGTTTTAGACATTGCGAAAGAAATGGTAGCTTACGCTAAATCATTGATGGATGATGTAGAGTTTTCGCCCATGGATGCAGTAAGAACTGACTCAGAATATCTTTATCAAGTCTTAGAAGCGGCGATCGCAGCTGGCGCAACTACTGTTAATATTCCCGATACAGTTGGTTATACCACTCCTTCAGAATTTGGGGCGTTAATTAAAGGTATCAAAGAAAATGTACCGAATATCGACAAAGCAGTCATTTCTGTACATGGACACAACGATTTAGGATTAGCTGTTGCCAACTTTTTAGAAGCTGTCAAACATGGTGCGCGGCAATTTGAATGTACGATTAATGGTATTGGTGAACGGGCCGGAAATGCTTCGTTAGAAGAATTAGTGATGGCTCTACATGTGCGCCGTCAATATTTTAATCCCTTCTTAGATCGTCCCGTTGATTCTACGACTTCATTAACGAATATTGATACCCGCCAAATCTATAAAACTTCCCGCTTAGTATCCAGTCTCACGGGGATGATCGTCCAACCAAATAAAGCGATCGTTGGTGCTAATGCTTTTGCCCATGAATCGGGGATTCATCAGGATGGAGTGCTAAAAAATAAGCTCACCTCTGAGATTATGGATGCTCAGTCGATCGGGTTGACTGATAATTCGATCGTCTTGGGTAAATTATCGGGGCGGAATGCGTTTCGGACACGGTTATCAGAACTGGGGATAGAATTATCTGAGAACGATCTCAATAAAGCCTTCCTCAGATTTAAAGATGTTGCCGACAAGAAAAAAGAGATTACCGATCGAGATTTGGCAGCAATTGTTAATGATGAAATCCAACAGATTCCCGAAATCTTTGTACTCGATCGCGTTCAAGTTACCTGCGGCGATTGCGCTCAACCGACAGCAACTGTGACAATCCGAATGCCCAACGGCGAAGAATTGACCGATGCCGCGATCGGCACTGGCCCCGTAGATGCCATCTACAAGGCGATTAACCGCGTCATCGATGTTCCGAACAAATTAATCGAATTTTCGGTTCAGTCGGTCACGGCGGGGATTGATGCGATCGGTGAGGTGACAATTCGGCTCAAGTATCAGGACTATACTTATTCTGGCTACGCTGCCAATACTGACATCATCGTTGCCTCCGCCCAAGCTTACATCAATGCGCTCAACCGCTTATATGCTGCTAAAACTAAGTTAGAGGAAGCCGCAAATCAGTTAGCTGTCTAGACACCAAGTCTGAAAGTGAAAGCCCCGATTGATTGAATCAGTCGGGGCTTTTTAACGGTGGTGATTTTGATAATTATTACAAAACGTAAGCTAGTTTACATTCATTTGTAATAAAATTGTGTACAATGAAATTCACTCACCCTATCTAGGAGATCCTATGGCTGGTGAATTTCAAATCAGTGGTCAAAATGCTACGGCACTATTTACGCTCAAGCTTCATCGCGGCGAAGGGATGACGCTGCTGGCAATGAACTGGAAGGCTGCCGAACCACCATTAGACTTTGTGGGTTTTGCGATCGAGTATCGAGAACCGAATGGGGATAAGTTCTTTGTGGTCAAGAATCGGCTTGGTTTTTTGGGCACTGAGGGGGATGTCAACCCCAACCGCCTATCAACCAGACTAGCGCCAATTCAGAAATTCCGGTGGATTCATTTTCCCCGCAATGCTGAACTTCCTGGCGAATTTATCTATCGGGTTACGCCCGTCTTTATGAACGATCGGGATGAACTAAGTTACGGTGAATCTCAGGATGTAGCGATCGAACTGCGGCGTGAGACTTATCCCAACTTGCTCAATGTTACTTTCACGCGCGGCTTCGTGTCATCACAGGCATTTGTCGATCGCTATGTCACCGCGACTGATGGCATCAAAACACTGTTGCCCGCTCAAGCAGATGATGGATTAGATTTTGTACCAACTCATCCCCAAGCGAAAGCAGCACTTGCCTGGATGGGCTTTGAAGCGCGTAGTGCAATTATTGAAGTACTCGATCGGGCGATCGCTGACAACAAAGCTCAGGTACGAGTGGTGGCATACGATCTGAGTGAATCAGGGATTGTCTCGCGACTGGAACAACTGGGCGATCGACTGAAAATCATCATCGATGATAGTGAGCCACATGGTGAGCCAGATGCTGCGGAAACCCAGGCGGAAATGCGGCTCAAAGCTACTGCTGGAAGCGCAAACGTTCAGCGCCAGCACATGGGTAAGCTTCAGCACAACAAAACAATTGTCGTGGATAGTCCTAGTTGGCAAACAGTTGTCTGTGGCTCAACTAACTTTTCCTGGCGGGGATTTTTTGTCCAAGCGAATAATGCGATCGTGATACAGGGCAAAAATGCGATCGCTCCTTTCCTGGCTGCATTTGAGAGCTATTGGCAATTTGATCGACCAGCAAAATTTGGCAAAACAGCGGTGGCGGAATGGACGGATCTGCAATTGAGCGGGATCGATGCAAAAGTCTCATTCTCGCCCCATTCAGCTGAGAACGCATTGTTAGCCGAGATTGGTGCTGATATTGGGCAGACCACTTCTAGCCTATTTTACTCCCTCGCCTTCCTATCCAAAACTAATGGAGCCGTTCGCGAGGCGATCGAACAGGTATCCGATCAAGACCAGATATTTGTATATGGGATTTCCGACAAAAAATCTGGTGGTGGTCTCGATCTTCAAAAACCAAATGGCAATATTTCGCCAGTATTTGCAGCAGCACTGACCAAGAATTTACCTGAGCCGTTTAAAAGCGAACCCAGCGGTGGTCGTGGCATTAGAATGCATCATAAATTTGTCGTGATTGATTTTGACCAGCCGACGGCGCGAGTCTATCTCGGCTCGTACAATTTTTCGGAGCCAGCCGACAGGGATAACGGTGAAAATCTGCTGCTGATTCGCGATCGACGGATCGCTGTTGCCTACGTTGTGGAAGCGCTGCGGATCTTCGATCACTACCATTTTCGGGTGGCGCAACAGGAAGCAACAGAGTCCAACCGCAAGCTGTATCTTGCTAAACCACCGCGCCAGCCAGGTGAGATGGCTTGGTGGGCTGATGATTACACCGCGCCGATCAAGATTCGCGATCGCTTACTGTTTGCCTAGTGGTAATGCGATCGCTGATTTGTCATTAACTATTTTTGGAGAATTATCAAGATGGTATTCAAGCATTATGTCGGATTGAAAGATCTGGCGATCGATTCAACTTAGTTCAGTGTATAGGTTTAATAGATTGCAACCAGGTTAATTTGAACATTGGCAATAAACCCAAGTAACAGGAGTATCACCATATGCAAGCTGATCCAAAAATTTATGATCGAATCTGGAACGCCGACACCAATCGCTGTTCGGTAAGTGTGCGTAGTGCTGATGGCGGCTGGGTCGATCCAAATGCTGATATTTTGCTTGACCATCAAGTCAAGGCAGCAGGGGATAAATGGACTGATTTAGCCCTCCGTCCTCTATTTAACAAAGTTGATGAATCCCTGCTTGCCAAACCGACTTATCAGGCGATGATTAAACTGTTTGATAATTATGTGGTCAACTACCGAGATCCTGAGGATTTCACGCCGCAGGAGAACGATGAAATCGCTGCATTTCTGGATCTGTTGTTGAATACTCCACCGATGCAGTTGGCATACGAGTACATTACGGTCGGACTGGGCAAACCAATGTCCACAGCCAAGTTTAAAGAAGAACTGCGGATCATCTGGTTTGAACCTTTTACTAATTATTTTGGCGAAGATAGTATTAAATATTGCTCTGGTTTTGAGCACGTATTTGTCGGTGAGGGCAAATTTAACTTGAGCGGTGGTCCAGGCTGGGGCGAGATTAGCGGATATCACAATTGGGTCAAGTTTTATCTGGATGAGTCCAAAGGACGAGTTAATTTTCTCGGCACCCAATACAAGTTGCCAGGAGTATCCGAGGTACTAAATCCTCACGTCATCACCTTACAAATGACCTGGGCACTAGATAATATGGCTGGCGAACCTGTTGCTGAAGTATTTAAGGAACGAGGTGGCTTTTTTGTAGGAATTAGTCCAGAATGCGACATGGCGTTGGGAACAGTGGCTTACTATGAATCTGTCCAGAAATTGACAACCAACGATCGACGCGCTGTGTCGATTCAGGGCGGAAACTATAATCTGGTGATGTATCGGGAAACAACCCAGGATAACAAACGCGGTAAACATATCCGATCATTTTATCCTGAGTTCCGAGGTGGAAATTTTGAGCCGCTGCCACGCCCAGGTAGTACTCCAGATTTACGACCGATCGAAGTCCAACCCCAAGCTGGTGTAATAACGATAGTAGCCGCTTTACCGAATCCTCAAGGAGCGCAATCAGGCGAGTGGGTGGAACTCAAGAACACATCCTCAGAACCCATTGATTTGGCTGGCTGGTTTCTAGCGGATAAAGTCGATCGTAAAAAGATGTTGACTGGAACTCTAGCCGCCAGCGAATCAAAACAGTTTCCAGTGCGAACAAATACTCCACAGTCGATGCAACTGGGCAATTCTGGTGGTCGGATTAAGCTTTATCAACCAGATGGTGAACTGGTGGCGATGGTTTCCTACAACCGAACCGCAGCCGGAGAAACTGTTAGTTTCTAAATTTTGCTCAAACATAACCTCATATTCCACGTTATGTAAATTGGATCGGGGAATATGAGGTTATGCCTTTAAAATATTAAGCATCGATCGATCGTCGCGACAACCGATGCACTCAAAGAATCAAAATCATACCCGCCTTCTAATCCAAAGACAATCTTCTGCGTTACCTGTAGACAATAATCGGTAAACATCCCAAAGTCTTCTGGCTGAAGCGAAATATTTGCCAGTGGATCGTCATGATTTGCGTCATATCCAGCACTGACAATTAATAAATCTGGGCGAAAATCAGTCAAAAACGGTACAACTTTGGTTTCAAATAGCGGCTGGTAGTCTGCGATCGTACTACCTGCCTGCATTGGTAAATTCAAAATATTTTTGTGTACTCCCCGCTCGATCGATTTGCCTGTGCCTGGGTAGTGGGGAAACTGATGCAGCGAACAGTAAGCCATCTGAGGGTTTTGAGCTACTACTGCTTGGGTACCATTGCCATGATGGACATCCCAGTCGAGAATCGCCACCCGTTGGGCACCATTTGCTAGCGCGTATGTAGCCGCGATCGCGGCATTGCTAAAAACACAAAATCCCATGCCCCCAGCTGGTTCGGCATGATGTCCAGGTGGACGTGCGAGGACAAATACGGGTTGTCCCGCCATTCCCAGATCTACGCCATCCAGCCAAGCGTTGACAGCGAGGAGCGCAACTTGATAAGTTTGAGTTGAGACAGGTGTATCTGGATCAATAAATCCACCTTGCTGGGAGAGCTGCTTGACTGTCTGAATATACTCTACCGCGTGGACTTGTTCGATCCAGGGTAATGGAGATTTAGCATCTACTGGTGTTGGCGATCGCCAGTCAATTTTATCTGCATATTTTGGATGTTTCAATGCTGATTCGATCGCTGTCAATCGAGCTGGTTTTTCGGGATGAAAGACTCCAGTTTCGTGCAATAAAAAGTCGTCGGAGTATATAACGGGGAACATTTAGTATGGTTTATTTAAAGTAATTAGTCGGTTGATTTAGTGGTGGAAATAATGTGAATGTCTACATTTTTCAGTAGTCTGAGAATCTGTTGGGTTAATGAGCCTTTCCAGATGATTTTCCAGCGTGATTTTTGACTTTCACCCATCACAATTTGGGTGATCCGGTACTTTTGGGCTGTGCTAGCGATCGACTTAATTACATTGTTATCCCTTACTCGAATAAACTCACCGTTGAACTCCTGACAAAGCCGCTCACAACTTGCAATATGGACACTTTCATCTTTCGTCAAAAATCGCTCAGGATCATCAACAAATAGCACATACAATTTAGCGTGCATATACCCAGCAATTCGCGCTCCGCGCCGGAGTAGTTGGAGTGAATTGGGATATGTCGAAACGCAAGCTAGGACTCGTTCGTGAATATTACAATAGGCGTGGGTGAGCGCATCGCCGTTACCCTCAATATTATCGGCTACTTCTCGCAGTGCCAACTCGCGTAAAGCAACTAGATGGCGGCGCTGGAAGAAATTATTGAGCGATTGATCGATCTTTTCTGGGGCGTAGATTTTGCCGTCTCGGAGCCGTTCTTGGAGTGTTTCGGGGGTGACATCGATCACGACCACTTCGTCAGCCGCTTCTAGCACTCGATCGGGAATCCGTTCACGGACGATAATTCCCGTCAGTTGGGCGACAGTATCGTTGAGGCTTTCGAGATGTTGAATATTGACGGTGGAATAGACATCAATTCCGGCTGCTAGAATCTGTTCGACATCCTGGTAACGTTTTTCGCGATCTGAACCAGGGACATTTGTATGTGCTAATTCATCGACTAATGCTAGCTGGGGGCGACGGTGGAGGATCGCGGATACGTCCATTTCGGTTAATGTAACTCCTTCGCAAACAATCTGCTGGCGGGGAATTTGCTCTAGCCCGATCGATTTAGCGATCGTCTCAGCCCGATTGTGAGTTTCTAGTAAGCCGATCGCTACGTCAATTCCTTCGGAATGTAGTTGATGTGCTTCTTCTAACATTCGGTAGGTTTTACCGACACCTGGACTCATGCCAATGAAGATTTTATGTTTGCCGCGACGATAGATTTCCATGAGGTTAGGCTTGAGGTTTTAGGCTAACGTAGAGCGTCTAGAGCTAGGTTTAATTTCAAGACGTTTACGCCGGGTTCACCAAAGATGCCGAGGGCGCGATCGTCAGTATTTGAGCTGATTAAGAGTTCGACTCGATTGGTGGGGAGTTGTCGCGCTTGGGCGATGCGTTGGATTTGTGCTCTGGCGGCTTCAGGGGTGATGTGCGGGTCGAGACTGGAGCCGGAGGTATAAACTAGATCGGCGGTGGGTTTGATGCCCGCCTGGATTAGTCTGGGGAGATCTCCGGCGATTGCCTGTTTGGGATCGGGGTCGGTTTTGCCTTT
>JANNDQ010000052.1:0-3261 GCA_031387965.1 Chamaesiphon sp. OTE_75_metabat_567 | reverse complement strand
GATTGCACAGCGCTAGATGATAAATGATTGTTTGGACTTGGCGCAACTGATGATTGAGATTAGGCAAACCTTCTCTTCTAGCTACCCAATCACCGAAGAGATTTTCGACATCGATTGCTGTCCCGGGCGCGATCGCGACTTCTTGCTGGCGGACAACTTCACCCAGATGGTTGTAGACTAGATGCCAACCGTCGTAACTGTCTTGAGATCGACTGTAAATTTCTAGATCGGCAAGCTGGGCGAGACTATGCAGCGCTTCCCCGCGAAATCCCAAACTAGTAATCTGAAATAGATCCGCTCGATCGTCTATTTTGCTCGTACTATGAGCTGTAGCCGCTTGCTGAAGATCGGTAAGCTCGATCCCGCTGCCATTATCAGCGACCCGAATCCGCCACTTGTCAGGAAACAGCGAAACAGTAATTCTGGAAGCCCCAGCATCGATCGCATTTTCACATAGTTCTCTGACCACAGCCGCTAACGAGTCAATAACTTCGCCAGCAGCAATCAGATGAATTACGTCGATAGGTAGCGGATGAATTGGCATTAAATAGCAAGCAGTGATGCAGTTCACAAAATTTACGGGAGGGACAATTAATTAATTGCTCCCACCGTAAATTTTGCGGTGTTTAAACATCCGTCGATTAAAATAAACTGGATGATTTTCTGAAAATATTAAATTAAACGGCGTAAGCGTTTTTCATTGCCCAGACAACCAACAAGATGATGCCACCGAGGACAATCGTCGCAGAGATCGCGATCGCAGTTGGAGTGTCTGCTCCTTTGAATTTCATGATGCCGCGATCTAAATCTGACATGGTTTTTTACACAAAAAAGAACAGTCTATCTATACTACTATAGCAAAATTGACCGAATATTTGCTCCCGTTAGCCAGGAATTTTCGATACCTACACCTAATTCTGATAAAATTAGATTAGGTTAGGTCTTTAGGATTTAAAATTTAACTTTTTATGATAGCTTGTCCAAACTGTAAGCATGACAACCCAGAAGGAGCGACGAACTGTGAAGCTTGTTACACAGCCTTACCAGCTACAAAAGCTTGTCCGAGCTGCGGAGCATCAATTCAGCTCGACGCTACATTTTGCGGACAGTGCGGTCATAATCTGAAACCAGCCGCAAACAAGTCACCAATTTTGCTACCGCCACCGGATGTCTCAGTTCCAGAAGTACCTGCAATTGGTCTGCCGCCAACCGTATTAACGAATCCAAATGCCGAGCTGGCTGAATTGTCTGGCAACATCGCTGTTGCGGCAGAACTAGAATTAGCCCCCATAGCTGTAGAACCAGTTTTAGCTGAATTACCAAGCCCTGAACCAGTACAGGCACCAACAGCTCCAGCATCGATTGCCAAAGGCAGGTTTTCAACCAACGCACCGGAACTGATCGAAATCCTCTCACCGCCGATCAGTACCCAAATTCAGACATCAGCGCATCAATTGCTACATGTGCAGACTAGCGCAGTTCTGGAAATTCCCTTACATTTGCAAGTAATTCATTTGGGCAAACCCAACGATCAGATTCCCCCTGATCTGGATGTTTCTGGCTTTCCCTCCGCAGAAGTGGTGTCTCGAATTCACGCAAATATTCGAGTAGAGGGCGAAAGCTACTATATTGAAGATGTTGGCAGTGCTAATGGCACTTATATAAATCACAATGTTTTAGCAAAAGGAAATCGTCATCTGCTCCGAATTGGCGATCGAATTGGGCTAGGCAAGGGAGATTTAGTAACTTTTATCTTTCAAGCTGCCATCTAATCACCGATTTCAGTCATTCCAATTATCCTCACCAGCCCCAGCCATAATTTCAGTGCAATCTGCGATCGTCCTAAGTCTACTCAATTCAGTTCCTGTGCAGAATTGGACATTCACATCTCAAGATGCCATCCAGATCGGACGGGCGACAGACAATCATGTGATTTTGTTCAGTGCTGTTGTTTCTCGCCATCATGCTGAAATTCGGTGGAGTGAATCCGATGGTTGGCAATTAAGTAATATCAGTCCCAACGGCACTTATGTTGATGGTGAGTCTGTCAAGACACTAGCTGTTACCGATGGTATGATTATTCGTCTGGCGACATCCGGTCCGAAGATTCAAATTAAGTTAGATGTAGAAAGTTAAATCTTGTAGGGGTAATTCATGAATTACCTTTACTGTTGCTTTTTAGAACCTGGAGGAGGAGGGTAGGTTTTGTTTAAGATCGAACAGTGAGATCGACATTAGATTGCATGAACCTACCCCTACAGACTCATCATTTTGCAAGCCAGCCGTAGGGGCGGGTTTGTGCTAATAATTGTCGCACCTACACCATCATCTTCCAACAAAACCCGCGCTCCTCACTAGATTCTAACTTCTCAACTGGACAGGCATCACTAGATATGTCATTTTAACGCCACCCAATGGGGTGAGAATCACAGGTTCAAGCGGGCCATTGAGACTGATCGTAATTTCCTGAGTAGGCAGCGTTTTTAAGCCATCCATTAGGTATTTGATATTGAAAGCAATATCTAAACTTTCACCAGAAATCTGTGCGGACAGAGATTCTTTTCCGTTACCACGATCTTGACTTTCGACGGAAATGTCGATCGATGAATTGGTACTATCGATACTAAATTTAACTAAATTAGTTTGATCTGCAAGGACGGCAATTCGTTCTAGAGCCGCGAGTAATTGCTTGCGATCGAGTGTAATTTGGCGTTGAAATTGTCTGGGAATCAATAAGTGATAATCGGGATATTTCCCTTCTAATGTTCGAGTTGTTAACTTGCGATCGCCCCAACCAAATACTACCTGGCCTTGCTCCAATTGCAATCCTAATCTGTCCCCTTCTTGGCCAGAGCCTAACATTTTCTCTAGTTCCCGTAAAGCTTTAGCGGGCACCGTAACTTCAAACGATCCCTTTGATGCTGATGTTGAAGAAATTTCGGTTGTTTCCGACTCATTTGGGTATACTTCGACGATTCCCAAGCGATGCCCGTCAGTGGCCGCAAATTCCAGTCTCTCTGGCTCGACCTTGAGATAGACTCCAGTTAGTACTTGCTTGCTTTCGTCCTGGCTACAGGCGATCAGAGACCCCTTTAAGCCGTCAATAAATGCAGCGGCCGAGAGTTGATTGGTTTCGCCTCGTTCGATCGATGGTAGTTCGGGAAATTCTTCTGCACTCATCCCCCGTACTTGATAACGCCCGGAAGCCGATGTAATCGTTATGAGATTTTCGCCCGCTTCATCGTCGAGGGTAATTTCCCC
>JANNDQ010000048.1:0-4877 GCA_031387965.1 Chamaesiphon sp. OTE_75_metabat_567 | reverse complement strand
GGTTTCTATCCCGAAATTTTACCATTCAAAAAGTCGATCGGTTAGACGAGCAAGAAGAGATTCAATCAATCCTCAGTATCCTGATGATGATTTTCCTAGAACGTCGTCGCGGGTAGAGCCGTCAGTCAGTCGTTGGGCGTTGGTGAATTACGATCTGAAAGCATCGGTCAGGTGTCTTGGCATTTTGGTAAAATCTACTATAATTAAAGTAAGTTGAATCAAATATCACCATACCTGCCACCCAAAATGTTTGTCACTGCACGTCCAACAGCTAAATCAGATCTCATCCCTGTGGATGTTGTCGCTGCAATCCAGGAACTAAAGCAGTCTCTTAATGCGGTGATTTTGGCACACTATTACCAGGATTCAGAGATTCAGGATGTGGCGGATTTTATCGGCGACTCGCTGGAATTATCCCGCCGAGCTGCGAGTACCGATGCAGATGTGATCGTCTTTGCTGGCGTTCATTTCATGGCAGAAACTGCCAAGATCTTGAATCCTCAAAAATTAGTTTTGTTACCGGATCTCGCGGCAGGATGTTCGCTAGCGGATAGTTGTCCACCGGAGGCATTTGCCGCATTTAAGGCTCAATATCCCAACCATATTGTAATTTCCTACATCAACTGTACAGCAGATATTAAAGCCCTCAGTGATATTATTTGTACGAGTTCTAATGCTGTCAAAATTGTCAAGCAAATACCACTAGATCAGGGGATTATTTTTGCACCTGATCGCAATTTAGGACGATATGTAATGCAGCAAGCAGGTCGAGAAATGGTGCTGTGGCAGGGGAGTTGTATGGTACATGAAATCTTCTCAGAGAAAAAGTTAGTACAATTAAAAATCAACTATCCCAATGCTGAAATAATCGCGCATCCAGAGTGCGAGGAAGCTGTATTGCAACATGCCGATTTTATCGGTTCGACAAGTGCATTATTGAAATATACTGCTACGAATCCAAGTAACCAGTTTATCATCGCGACAGAACCAGGCATCATCCACCAAATGCAGAAAGCTCAACCGCAAAAAGAGTTTATTCCTGCACCCCCAACTACCAATTGTGCTTGCAATGAATGTCCGCATATGCGATTGAATACCCTAGAAAAATTATATCTAGCAATGCGCGATCGCACTCCAGAAATTACGATGCCTGAAGATATCAGATTAGCAGCTTTACGTCCCATGCAACGAATGCTGGAGATGAGCTGACTGCCCACCATGCGATGCTGCAATTGCAATTAGAAACCAACAAAAAGTATGTACGAGAATCAACCAGAATTAGCGTTAAGTACAACCTAAGCACACACTAATTGCGGCATAAGTCGATCGATCACCTGCCTGATTACCATCGCCGTCCACTCAATATCAGCCACCGTAGTACTTTTCCCCAGCGTAATCCGAATTCCACCCACTGCATCAGCTTGACTGTACCCCATCGCCAATAAAATCGGGCTGGGCGTAAGCTTCCCGCTAGCACAAGCAGCCCCAGAACTGATGCCAATCCCAGCGAGATTAAGCTGCCTCACAATTGTCTTGCCTGTAACTGGTTCAAAAGCGTGACAACTCGGAACTTGGAGACAAAAGCTCAAATGGTGAGGTAATCTGTGGACACGATCCCCTGTCGGCAATAGGATCGGACAATCAGCAAGTAGATCGAATAATCGATCGCGCAACCCAATCAATCGGCTATTTTCTAACTCCAGCTCCTCACTCGCCAACTCCGCCGCCACCCCAAATCCAGCAATCTGCGGCACTGCTTGAGTCCCCGATCTCCAGCCCATTTCTTGCCCCCCACCAGCTAAGAGAGGAACGATCTCTACACCCGGACGAATATACAGCGCACCAGCACCCTGTGGCCCGTAAAGCTTGTGACTAGAAATTGAAAGTAAGTCTACGCCTAATTCTTGGACATCGATCGAGATTCTACCAGCAGCTTGAACCGCATCGGTATGAAAATAGACTTGATGCCCTCGGCAAATTGCCGCTAGTTCGGCAATCGGTTGGATTGTCCCTACCTCACTTTGCCCATAAATAACTGAAACTAGAACTGTATTTGGACGAATTGCCACCGTGAGGTCGTCAGGATTGATCCTGCCAGATCGATCGCACGCCAACCTAGTTACCTGCCAGCCGCGACTTTCTAACCATTGAACTGGTGCCGTAATTGACGAATGTTCAATCGCCGAAATAATTAAATGCTCAGGGGTAGAATATAAATTTGCGACCCCCATAATTGCCTGATTATTTGCTTCTGTACCCCCAGACGTAAACGCGATCGCATCAGGGTTAGCATTAATCAATGCTGCTACTTGAAATCTTGCCTGTTCGATCGCAGTTGAGGCACGTTCACCCCATTGATGAATACTCGAAGGATTGCCCCAGTCTGAAGTCATTACTCGATGCATAGTAGCAATCGCTTCAGAGCGAGTTGGAGTCGTCGCACTATGATCTAAATAAATCTGCATAGACTAGAATAAATAATTATTTTGTGCTAAGTAGTGCGATCGATATTCAGCTATTTTAAGTCAGTTAATACAAGCATTTATCAGCTTGATAATAGCTGAGGTACTGTGTGCCCTCACCCCGCCCGATCCTTCGGCTCTGGCTCCCCTCTGTCTTGTCTCGCTAAACCGTCGGGAAACCCGACGAGCGCGAGCCGCTCCCAAGCTTGGGAGAGGGGTTGGGGGTGAGGGCTGTTAACCTAAGCATAAAACTGGGATGCCCTAAAGCCTAAAGCTTACCTAACTACCTGGTTTACAGATATTGTAATCTTCATGTGAGAGTACTTCTTTAGGTTGAAGAATACCATCCCGCTCAAAGCACAACATCCGATAATTCCGTGTAACTGGAATACTGATCACTAATCGATTGTGGCGCAGCCTTTTCCCACCAAACTCTCGATAATTGCGACGATCTTGTAAACCATCAATAATATTTCTAGCTTTTAGCACCACATGTGATGGTAAGCTCTTGAGATCGATCGGATCGAAGGCAAAACTATCATGCCAAGTCCGTTTTTTCTCTTTCTTTTCATTTACATCTACCTCCTCTTGGAGACAGCGGTGACAGATCTGTCCGTAACCTTTATGACCGCATTGAAACATTTTTCTGCGTCTGCTCATAATATCCCCCTCGATGTCTAATGTAGTTAATAAAAATGGTAAGTAAGCAGTTATAAATTAGCTGCATAGAAATTTAAACAATGAAATTCATACTACTGATTTACTTGGGCGAAAATCTAGATTAAATCTTTTGCTAGTAAGCATTATGATTCATCCTATCAGTGGGTTAACAGTGACGATCGTCATGTTCTTGATCGGGGCGCTCATTTCCAAGCTTAACAGCCAGTTGATCGTCAACTAGTGAGTTTCGACAACATCTAAGCAATAAATGATACAATTGCCTCAGTATGATTCAACGGCTAGGAATGCTTTGAATCAGTATTGGATTAGTAGTCGTAAGCTATTAACTCATAATAATTCATCATTCATAGTTTTGAAATTTTTCTGTGAAATTTAGACGTTTTAGCAGTGCCTTTGGCACATTCCGCTCCTCTGTTCTATCTAGTTTAGCCCTTGGAAGCCTCGGTTTGATTATTTTTTGGGGATATTGTTACTGGTTTGGGTCCCCGTCTCAATCTAAATCGCGCCCAGCCCCTTTACCACAAGCTGAATCGATTCAAGTTTACTTCAACCACGATCAATCTGTCGATTTTACCGAGCCTTACCGTCAGAAAACTCGATCAGGTACAGACTTAGCTGCTAAATTAATCACGGCAATAGGTTTAGCCCAGTCCCAAATTGACATTGCCGTTCAAGAATTTCAACTACCTAATATCGCCCAAGCGCTGGTAGCTAAATCTCAGGCAGGGATTAAAGTACGGATAATTTTGGAGCATAACTACAGTCGTCCCCAGAGTGAATTGACAGCAGCCGAAGTTGATCAATTCACGCTACGGGAACAAGAGCGCTATCAACAGTTTCAGCAGCTGGTAGATATTGATCGAAATGGTACGCTCAGCCCAGCCGAAATTAATCAACGCGATGCGTTAATCGTCCTCAGAAACGCTGGGATTACTATTCTCGACGATACGGCGGATGGTTCGCGAGGTAGTGGGTTAATGCACCATAAATTTATGGTGGTAGATCGGCATCAAGTCATTGTCACGTCGGCAAATTGGACAATGAGCGATGTCTATGGAGATTTCAGGCATCCAGATAGTGAGGGCAATCAGAATAATCTTGTCCAGATTGAGAGCGGCGAATTAGCTGCCGCATTCACAACTGAGTTCGACTTGATGTGGGGAGATGGCACCCCAAACAACCAAATTAGCCAATTTAAGACACGAAAATCAGCCCGCCCACCCGTAGAAGTATCCGTCGGTGAAACGCGCGTCTTGGTTCAATTTTCGCCGACATCCAAGCAACAGGCGTGGGCAGATAGTAGTAATGGCTCGATCGCGACAGTACTCAATAATAGTCAACAACAAATCGATTTTGCTCTATTTGTCTTTTCAGAACCTGGCTTGGGAAATATCCTCCAAACTCAAGCGCAGAAAGGTGTCAAGGTGCGGGGCACAATCGATCGCCAGTTCGCCTATCGCGACTATAGTTCGGCTTTGCCACTGATGGGTGTGAATCCCAACAATCTCTGTCAGGCTAGTGTGAGTAATAATCTCCAGCCATTAAGTACAATTGGCGTACCGACATTACCTACTGGAGATCTACTCCATCACAAATTTGCAGTAATCGATCGACAGACAGTGATTACTGGCTCACATAATTGGTCTAATGCTGCTAACTACCACAATGATGAGACACTATTAGTCATTAAAGATAACCAAATTGTTGCTGCACATTTCGATCGCGAATTCAAGC
>JANNDQ010000802.1:0-3415 GCA_031387965.1 Chamaesiphon sp. OTE_75_metabat_567 | reverse complement strand
TCGATGGGACAGAGCCGAAGTTAGGACAGAAGTTAGCCGATCCTGCCGCTTGATTCAGGCGCAATCTCAAATCCGCTCAGTTAAAAGTTAAATGATGATTTGATAGGATTGAGTCTGGAATTGAACATCCTGACATTGTTGTTATTGTCATAACCAATATCTATTAATACTATTAAATCCCTCGCTAATATGCCAAAACTAACACTGTTGCCGATCGCAATCTTAGCTACTCTCCTTAATATCTTGCCTGGAGTACAACCAGCACAATCACAGGATAATATTCAAGCTGGAAAAACCTGTCGAGTTACCGATCCAACTGGTACACCACTTAATGCTAGATTGCGCCCTAATGGTAAAGTTATTAATCGCATCAGAAATGGCAGAAGTGTCTTTATTCAATCAGTTGCCAGCGACAACGAAGGCAAACCTTGGGTTTTAGTAGCAATCAAAAATCAGGGTAGTTATAAAATTCTTGGATACGTGTTGCGTGAATTTGTAGCTTGCTATTAATATTAAGTGATTAATCTAGCTAGAAACATTAGTAATTGGAAATATGCGATCGCAGCATTGATCATCGGTTGGTTATTAATCACCAGCGATAGTTATAGTAATGCGATCGCAAGAGATCCACTTTCAGCTCAATTTAATCCGCGTCAATGGACAGAATTACCAGGCAAGCAAAGGACTAGTAAACTAAAGCCAGTCGATCTTAATTTCACTTACGCTACTACTGACAATTTTGTCAAAACTAAGCTTTACCCCTGCCCCCGATGTTTCCTGCGCCCAGAAGTAGCGATAGCAGTAGAGAAAGCACATCAGCAATTACAACAACAGGGATACGGTGGACTGAGACTACTTGATTGTTATCGTCCCCAGCCAATCCAACAAAAAATGTGGGAGATCAAACCCGACGAACGATATGTAGCCAACCCTGCCAAAGGTTCGGATCACAATCGGGGGATTGCGGTAGATCTAACGATACTCGATCGCAACGGCAAACCATTAGATATGGGTACTGAATTCGACAAGTTTAGCCCTAAATCTCATCATACTTATCTAGAATTATCACCCGAAATACTGAAGAATCGATCGCTCTTGAAAACCACAATGGCAGCAGCAGGATTCCGACACATCAATACTGAATGGTGGCACTATGCTTGGAATGGTCAAAAGCCGCCTGTTGGTAAATGGGTGTGGGATTGTAATTAATATGAATTTCTAAGCATCTCGATCGACTCGAAAAAAGAAGACTGGATCTTTAAGCATGGTTCCGATTTACTTCAATAATCAATTCTTGTGGCTTTAATAGGTAGACTCATCATAAATCTACTCCCTAGATCTAGTTGACTATCAACTTGAATACTGCCATGATGTGCTTGGACGATCGCCCGAACAATTGCTAAACCCAATCCCGTTCCGCCTGTATTGCGTGAGCGATCTGCTTGCACTCGATAAAAACGATCGAAAATATGTGGTAAATCGTCAGCGGAAATTCCGATTCCATTATCTTGAATGGTGAGGATTGCATGACGCTCTGATGATTCTAACCGAATCGTGACTACTCCGTTAGTGGGAGTATATTGAATGGCATTATGAATCAAATTAGCGATCGCTCGATACAATCTGTCGCTATCGCCCATAATATAAATTGACTGTTTAATCAAGATTTCTAGGTTTAGCTCGATTGAATTTGCGATCGCTAGCGGAGCTAATTCTTCTTCTAAATCGCTGACTAGATCGTTCAAACAGCATGGTTGAAGTTGTAAGGGTAATTGTTTGGCTTCCAACCGTGATAGCCAGAGTAAATCCTCTGCTAGACGAGTAAGATGGCGAACTTGACGCTGGGCGATTTCTAGATTATTGCGGGCTTCTGGCTCAATTAGTTCTACATCTAAAGCACTTTCGACGGCTATTCTGGTGACAGCTAGCGGCGTTCGGATTTCGTGGGCGGCATCGGCTGTAAACTGTTGAATCTGCTGGTAAGACTGATAAATTGGCTGTATTGCCAAACCTGAGAGCCACCAACTAGCCCCACCGATAAGTAACATTGCCAGTGGAATCCCAAAAATTAGCACTAAATGCAGACTACTCATATACTCATCTAACCGATGGAAAGATTGGGCAACCTGGAGATAGCCCCAGTTGCGATTGTCACTGGTTTTGAGTTGAAGTGTATGAATATGATAGCGTTCGCCGCGATCATCAGTAGTAGTTTCCCAGTGCATCGTCGGGTTCAAATCGGAAAACTTATGTTTTTTCGATCCTAAACTGGCGATCTCTTGACCTTTTAAGTTTAATAATCTCAGGCAGTAACCTTGTTTTTGGGTTAGTTCGGCAATTTTAGAGTCGGGTTTGATGGGCGAACATTCTTCACCAATTACACACAATCCAGGGAGCAAATTCAGCGCGACTGGATTAACTACTTCCGGTTGTTGTAAGACGGCTTCAAGAGTATCATGTACCGTGCCAGCTAACGTGTCTAATTCTCGATTGACTGTCCGCTCAAATGCTCGAATCATCACTAAATGAATCGCACAGCCAGATAGTAATGTAATTAAGCCGATGACGATCGCATAAAAGCCCGTTAGCTGAATGCGAGTACGATTAAACAGTCTATTTTGGTGCATTTTTGGTCGTGAGTGAGGCTGGTTTGGGTAATGGCACCCAAGTCTAGTTTGTCTCCAATTAGTAAAATTTTCATCTTGCCACCAATCATCTCTTAATTAGATGAAATTAAGGTGAAATCTCGGCTCCAACCATTTCATCTTAATTTCATCTCATCCCGCTAAGATCGTAGTAATGTCAAAATTACTATGATTCTTGTAAGTTATGAATACTAAAGCTAAGTTAATTGCATCGCTCGCAATAGTGACGGGAACAATTGGTTTTGGTTCCCTAGCGATCGCTAACTTCACGACTTCCAATCGATCGAATTCCACAATTGCCCAAACTGGCGGGATGAATCATGGTGGTACGAATCATGATGGTATGAAAAAGGGAGACATGATGAATCATAGTATGGATGTCGGCCCCGCCGATGCTAATTACGATCTGCGCTTTATCGATAGCATGATTCCCCACCATCAGGGTGCATTAGTAATGGCTCAGGAAGTATTAGAAAAATCCAAACGCCCCGAACTAATGAAACTAGCTAAAGGTATGCTCGCCGAGCAGAAAAAAGAAATCGCTCAGATGCAGCAGTGGCGCAAACAATGGTACCCCAAAGCCTCGGCAACACCAATTATGTGGCACGCAGAAATGAATCATGAAATGACAATGACAGCCGAACACAAGCAGTCAATGATGATGAGTATGTCATTGGGTAAAGCCGATGCTGGATTCGATAAACGCTTTCTCGATGCCATGATTCCCCATCATCAAGGTGCCGTGACAATGGGACAAGATTTATTAAAAA
>JANNDQ010000758.1:0-1747 GCA_031387965.1 Chamaesiphon sp. OTE_75_metabat_567 | reverse complement strand
TACAGTAGCAGATTATCAACCATCGACTCCATCCGTTTGACGCGGGTACGCAGGAGCTGTAACTGTTGCTGGTTGTCTGGTGGCAACTGATCTTCTAAATCGTCTTCAATCCATTGAGACAAGTTAGAAATCGCCCGTAAGGGAGCCTTGAGATCGTGAGAAACGGTATGTACGAAACTATCTAGCTCCTGGTTGCGTTCGGCTAGAGTTGCTTCAGCAAGTTTGCGATCGGTAATGTCGGTATTGGTGCCAAACCAGCGGGTAATTCGCCCCGATTCATCGCGGATCGGCAAGGCGCGAGACAAGAACCAGCGGTAGGTGCCATCTCGACCGCGCAGCGGAAATGTGTCTTCCCAATATTCACCCGTTTCAAAGCTGTGGCGAATCCGTGTGACGACCCGATCGACATGTTCGGGATGATGAACGCTTTGCCAGCCCCAGCCCTGCATTTGGGCTAATGTGGTGCCAGTGTATTCAAACCAGCGGCTATTGTACCAAAAGATCCAGCCGTTTTCGTCTGTCATCCACGCAAACTGAGACATATTATCTGCCAAGGTGCGGAATCGCTCTTCACTCTCGCGTACTGCTGCTTCAGCGCGTTTGCGATCGGTGATTTCTTGGACGACGACATTAATCCCCGCTACCTGTCCGGTTTCATCTCTGAGCGGATAACAATTTTCGATCCACGTCCGCCGGACTCCAGGAGCAGCTCTAGTTTCACCGCTAATTTCGAGATTGAGCAGTGGCTCTCCGGTGGTAAGGACGCTGTACAAAAGCGGTTCGTTTTCATCTGCCACAGTCGGCACGACATCGCGCAGGGTGCGACCGATATGGTCGTCAATATCGACCCCGTTAATCTCTGCCAGCCGCTGATTGAGACGGACATAGCGCAACTCTCGATCGAAGATTGTTAGCCCGATGGGTGCGGTTTGATAAATTGCTTCTATTTCCATCAGTTGGCGTTGCACGAGTAATTGACTCTGAAGTAACTCTTCCTCTGTGCGTTTGCGAGCGCTAATGTCGGTGTTAAAGCCAACGACTTTCAGCAGTTCTCCTTGCGGATCGTACTGGAAATAGCTGCGATCGGACACCCATACCCAGTGCCCTGCCGCATGGCGGATGCGATATTCGCTCTCAAATCGTTGGCGTAGCCTCTCAGAATGAGAATCGACCTCCACTGGAGCGGCTCGGAACTCTGATTGGGTGCGCTCTAAGTCGTCAGGGTGCATTCGCTCCGTCCACCAATCATTCGTTGGCGGTACATCTTCAGGTCGAAAGCCCAGCAGCTCGAACAATCCTTTGGAGCGATAGATGATTTTCGTTGGCAGATCCCACTCGTACACTGTCCCCCTTACAGCTAGCATCGCTGACTCAAATCGGGCGTTGCTCTGCGCCAGGTTAGCTTCACGTAGCTGTAGCTGCGATTGCAATCGTTTGAGTTCGGTAACATCGGTAAACGTTGCTACACAGCCGCGCACGGCGTGATGCTCGTCAAATAGCGGTACGGCAGTTACCAGCCAGTCAAATATCGCTCCGTCAGATCGCAGCATTTGGATTTCGACATCTCGAATCGCTTGCCCTTGGGCGGTTGCCAGTTGCATCGGGAGCTGGTCGCCAGGAATTTCTCGCCCATCGCGGTATTGACGAAATGGTAAAGTTTCGGCTGCCGCTCCAGTTGCTGAAACGTGATCGCCTCGTACTGGTCGGCTTCTCCCGTGAGTGTGAGCAGAGCGTGAGCGTGAGCGTG
>JANNDQ010000713.1:0-7818 GCA_031387965.1 Chamaesiphon sp. OTE_75_metabat_567 | reverse complement strand
CTGTTGTCATCTATCTGTATGCTTACTTGTTCCTACTGTCAATCGGTAAACCCAGATCAACACAATTTCTGTCATGATTGTGGTCGATCGTTGCAGCCCGATCTTGCTGGTGATAACGTTATTGACCATTCGTTGGCGTTGGCGAAGCCTCTCGTTCGCGTAGCGTCTCGAAGAGAAGAGAAGCCTTCCCTTGCGGAAATCGCCAGTGCTGAGAGTTTACCGTACTCTGGCAGCAGCGTTGACACTTATTGGTGCGCAATTATTCAACCCACCGCAGTCGCAAATCTCGATTTGAGTAATGGTGTCGAACTAGCTCAACCAATTGTCGATGATAGTAGCAAGCCCTCACACACCTCTATCACACTCGATCCTAGTCCGTGGGATTTAGGCATCGAGATCCCAACTGTCGCAGCTGCCGCACCACACCCCAGGGAATCGACAGCGAGTGGATCAGATCGATTGAATAATTTGTCATCGGGCACAACTAGCGATAACTTAGAGACAAGTCCTTGGGATTTACCCCGATCATTAACACCAGTTGCAATTGAAAATAACCCAGATAGCTCGCGGCTGGATCGAACACAAGCGATGACGCTTTCCCAGAATGGTGACAAAGCAGAGCGGTTACCGCCACTGGCTATCACCTATCTCGATCCTCAATGTCGTTATAAATTGCTCGATCCTGTAGTCATTCAATTATTGACACCCAATGACTCCAGCCAAGTAAGGGTAATCGATTGTCAACCTTTGTGTAATTCCCCGTTGGAGATATTGATGCAGCAACAACCCCGAACATTAGACAGTACTACTAATCCGACCACAGCCCCCGTGGAAAATAGACCCCCTGGCACATATCCTCAATGGCAGTTCTGGAATAATCATGGTATCCCAAAAGTAGCCCAAGCGTATATCGCCCTTCAAGTAAGTTTACCTGGAACGGTACCCGCTATTCACGATAGCTGGGATCATGATGGTAAAGTGGTGACGATCGTCGAAGATCGGCATGATTGGACTTTATTGGTCGATCGCTGGAACGACCCTGAAATTCCGTCTTCCCAAGTAATTTACTGGCTGGATCGCACCCTGAGGCTGTGGGTAGATCTCGAACCGTGGCAGATGCGCCAGAGCTTGTTGGAAATTGCCAATTTACTGATTGATGAAGACGGGATTGTCTGCTTTCAAAGGTTATATCCAGAAGCCATAAATCATCAACTTCAACTCGCAGATCTGGCTCAAATGTGGCAGAAGTTATTCGATCGATCAGATCATCCTCCATCACCATCCCTAGCCAATCTGCTTGAGTCAATCCATAGCGGTGAAGTCGAACGAGTCGAAGACGTTAGATCTAGACTCCAGCAAATTGCTTATGAATTAGAACCTAAGCAACTAAGCGCACCCCTGCAATCCCCCGCATCAGCAGATCTTAGCAGTCCCCAAGAGGCACCGACGATCGCTCTAGCCCAAAACATTCTCAACCTCGAAGATGCGGCTGCTACACATGTCGGCAGGAAACGCGAACACAACGAAGATTGCTTCGGAATTGTCCGGCGAGTCGAGTCCAAAAATAGCCCCAAGGAACAAAGTGTCTCGGTGCAGGGTTTATATATTCTCTGCGATGGGATGGGTGGACATGCAGGTGGCGAGATTGCCAGCTCGATGACAGTAGACTTACTCCGCGATTATTTTGCGACTAGGTGGGGGAACACGCTCCCCGATGAGCAAACGATTCGGGAGGGGATTGTTGCGGCTAATGAGGCGGTATTTGAAGTTAACCAGCAAAAAGAAGCTCATGGTAGTGGTCGAATGGGTACCACGCTGGTGTTGGTGCTAGTCCAAGATCGGGATATTGCCGTTGCTCATGTCGGCGACTCTCGCTGTTATGGAATTACACCTACTCAGGGCTTAATCCAGCTCACCCTCGATCACGAAGTTGGACAGCAGCAAATCCTGCGGGGAGTCGATCCAGATATCGCCTATGGTCGTCCCGACTCTTATCAATTGACCCAAGCAATCGGCCCACGCGATCGCAATTATATCGCTCCAGACATCAGATTTTTTGAACTCCAAGAAGACACGCTGATCTTACTGGCTTCGGATGGATTAACTGATAATCAACTGTTGGAAAATTACTGGTTGACAAATGTTGCCCCCATGTTATCGAGTAATTCTAACCTTCAGGATGGAGTCGATCGATTGATTGATTTTGCGAATGAATATAATGGTCATGACAATATTACCGCAATGGTAATTAGAGCAAAATTGGGATAGTGCGATTATTTAACGTGAGTTTCTCCGTGAGGAGAAACTCACGTTAGCGACTATTTCTTCAGTTCAAATTTTTCGGCACTGCCTTGAGAGTAATCATTGAGATTCAACTCTTTAATTGTTTCGCCAATCCGCTTGTATATTGCCGCTTTTACTTCTAAGCCCGGACTTTCTTTGCGCATTCCAATAATTACCAGACTGCGCTGAAAAGATGTTCCTTGGGTATTTCGTTTACAGTTATCCCGCTTGAATTGGCCGAGATTTAAAATTGGATATTCCCCAACTTGAAATAATTGCTTGACAATTTGATCTTGAATCGTTTTGGCTCGATTCATCGCTCGTGCTTCTTCTTCTGGGGTAGTTCCTTCGCAAGATGCGGTGCCCAGTGCGATAATGCGGTTCGGATTATCCATTACTTTGAAAATATCTTTGCGGGTTTCTAACTCCTGTTTGAGCGTAGCAATCGGAATCGATCGATCTTGTCCCTTGAGTTTAACCTGATTATCTGAGCCTAACTGCCATTCATATCGATCGCTCAATATTGCCATATTAATCTCTGCGGACTTGCCCCGGCTATCTGTTGCCGTCATATAGGGGTAGTAAATCACATCCCCCATCTTTTTGGGTGCCTGAAAAGTGATTTTTGCTACTGGCAGGGGGCAGATGTGATTATTTCCACCAAGTTGACATTCGATTTGCGCTCTGTTGGCATATGCAACCGATCCAGTTGCGACAACTGCCAAAATACCGCTCCCGATCATGGCTTTCAATCGCCAATTATTAACGGGTGGGGCAGCCAGTGCAGCCATAATACAGGCGATCGACTGATGGCGATCTTGAACTTCATTCATCAACATTCGATCGATTGTCGTCGCCAGCTTTTCGTCAATTTGGCGTTCTTGCGCAACCAATTCCTGTCGCCAAGTCCACTTATTGCTCATAAAATCGTACAGTCGATCGGGGGTGATATCTGTCAGCAAATGGATACAGGTTGCCCCCAGTGCATAGACATCACTAGCCGGATAGGCAACACCTGCCCGAATCTGTTCGGGTGGCGCATAGCCCATCGTCCCCCCAGTTGTTCCCCGCGACATCACCGTACTATTGAGATGCTTGGACATCCCAAAATCGATTAGTACCAATTCGCCATTCTTGCGCCGCATGATATTCTCCGGCTTGATATCGCGGTGAATCACGCCGCGATCATGGACAAATTTGAGAATTGGTAATAAATCGTCCAATAACTGCCGAACTTTAGCTTCTGAATATGCGCCGTGCTCGTCTAATTCCTTGAGTAAATTTTGGCCGTCAATAAATTCTTGAATCAGATAGAACCGCCGCTCTTGCTCCAGATAGGCATATAGCTGGGGAATCTGATGCGAATCAGTGCCCAACCGATGTAATTGCTCTCCTTCTCGTTGAAATAACTCGATCGATTTCTCAAAAGCTTCGACATCATCGAGTACCTGAGGCGCGGGGAAAAACTGCTTGATTACACAGCGTGTTTCTTCTGGCATGTCGGTATCGATCGCCAGAAAGTTGCGACTCATCCCCCCACTATCGAGAAACCCGATTGGCAGATAGCGATCCTTGAGGCGCAATTGACTACCACAAGCCTGACAATTTTTTTCCTCGCGATCGTTCTGAGGCTGAGGACAATTAGGGTTTAGGCAATAGCTCATGGCTGTGATACAGGCGCGGCAATATGTGAATTTTAGCTCAATGTTAGGAATTAAGATCGCTTGTTGGATGACAATTGGCAAAGATCGCTACAGCTAATAATTACAGCAGAAATCGGCTGGAAAATTGCGACCAAAAGCGGGATAATATAGTTAAATTAATTAAAAATCAGACCGATTTTTGGCTCGTTCACGTTGGCGGCAGCCTGCCGTTAGGCAAGGTGTGGGCTTTACTCGTCGCTGATTTACTCACTACCACTATATGTCCCAAATCAAGTCCCTCTTTGATTGGTTTGCCGATCGTCAGAAAACCACCCCCAGTATTCAGCAGCAGCAGGAACGGGAAATTGCTGATGGGCTGTGGACAAAATGCGAAGATTGCAGTGCGATCGCCTATACCAAGGATCTGATCGCTAACCAGATGGTTTGTCTAGAATGTGGACATCACAAGCGGATATCTGGTCACGAACGGATTCATCAATTAATCGATGCTGATACCTGGACTGCCTTTGATGAGCAGCTTCAGCCGAGCGATCCGCTCAAGTTTCGAGATCTAAAGGCTTATAGCGACAGGCTCCGAGACACTCAGCTCAAAACGGGTCTAATCGATGCCGTGCTCACTGGTGCGGGTAAGATCGAAGGCTCACCCCTAGCACTTGGGGTGATGGATTTCCAGTTTATGGGTGGGAGTATGGGTTCTGTCGTTGGTGAACGGCTAACTAGAGCGATCGAATATGCTACCGAAAATCTCATGCCTGTGGCGATCGTCTGTGCCTCTGGTGGTGCCAGAATGCAAGAAGGTATGCTCAGCCTCATGCAAATGGCAAAAATATCTGGGGCGTTAGAACGACATCGTGAAGCTAAATTGCTTTATTTACCAATCCTCACCCACCCTACTACTGGGGGGGTAATTGCCAGTTTTGCAATGTTGGGTGATATTATTCTCGCCGAACCCAAAGCCACTATCGGTTTTGCAGGTAGACGAGTAATCGAACAAACTCTGCGAGAAAAACTTCCAGATGACTTCCAGACCTCTGAATACGCGCTCCAGAAAGGGTTTGTTGACAAGATCGTCCCGCGCACTCAACTCAAGCATACCGTCGCCCAATTGATTCGGCTGCATCAACCAGTCACCAAGCGCTAACACCACTGATATCCACTAAATCTCCTGGATTTTTTCGAGGGTGCGTTGTCGATCCCAGTCTCTACCTTGTTGTCCGAACAGCTCTGCGGCAGCTTGCAGGTCTTCCCTGGCACCTTGACGATCGCCCAAGTAAGCCGAAACCAATCCTCTGTTATAGTGAGCTTTCGCACTAGTAGGATTTAGTTGGATGGAGCGAGTATAGTCACTTAGCGCACCCTGTCTGTCTTCTAGTCTAAACCGGACATTGCCCCGATTGTAGTAGCTAGTCGCACTCCGATCCTCTAATTCGATCGCCCGATTGTAGTCAGCTAGTGCCCCTTGTCGATCACTCATCCGATCCCGCAACAAACCTCGATTGACATATGCTTTGGCATAGCTAGGATCGAGCTGAATTGTACAATTATAGTCAGCTAGAGCGCCTTCTCGATCGCCGTTCAAGTCGCGGGCGAGGCCCCTATTGTAGTACTCACGAGCAGTTTGAGGATGTTGTTGCAGATCTGGGTGAGAATCGATCGGGATCTCTGGCTGGTTATTTAAATTGTCATGCATATTTTCATACTTTGATATCATCTCGATCTATAGCAACGCAATAGCAGTTTTACAAAGGAGCTGGTAAAAGATTGGGCGCGATCATCGGCTAAGTCGTCACCGCCTAAATTTCATCACCGCACAGTTTTTTACAACTATGCAACCTTGGGATTGAAGTCAGCATATCCACATTGGAAATTCTACCAGTTTCGGCAAATCCCTTGCGATGTCTACTCTAAAGTCCAGCCGAATTGCTGAAGGTGACACCCGAATCCAGCTTGAATCAGCAGTTGTCTACCCGAATGAATGTGCTATTTATTTCTCTGTTTCCGCTAAATTAGCGAATAGTTCTTGCAGCTTCCAACGTTGGATATATGGCCAGCCGCCATTTTCTTCAATATCTCGCAACAGCGCGTATAGCGCTTGACGACTATCTGGTAGAGCGGCTTGAAAGTAACCTTGCTGAATTTCGCGATGAAGTTGCTCTAGAGTTCGTAATAGGTGTAGGAGGGCGATCGGATCTGCGCGATCTCGATCGGCGATATGATTAATTCGATCGGCAATCTCGTTTAAATCGTCTGCTAATTGTACTGCTGCTGATTTGGAATATGAAGATGAGTCTTTTTCTGAATTCATTTAACTTGATTTGTCAAATACTTTTAATATAAATTAATATTCTAAGATCTCCGCCCAAACAGCCCTAGACAAATATTTTTAAATCATTTGAACAGACATGTGATGTGCAAGGCACGCGCGTTGTAGAATACCGATCGACAAGACAATTATCTTACTGTGTCTATAGCCGCGATCGAACACAATCTCGAAGATTAATTCGATGATTTTCGATCTTGGGCTGCCCCCACAGGCAAAACTGTAATAACATAAAATGTATCGGAAATTGAGGTTAATTATGAAATTTCGCGGATTAGTCGCCGCTTTGCTAGCCATCTGTATTGGCTTACTGACCGCTTGCAGTGATGCTCCTGTCTCAGCAACAACCGTACTTACCTATGAAGATATTCGCGGCACGGGACAGGCTAACAACTGCCCGGTAATTGATGATACCAGTCGCGGTTCAATTCCTCTGGATGGTGCCAAGAGCTATCAGTTAGTGGATATGTGCATTCAACCTACAAACTACTTCGTCAAGGAAGAACCTCAAAACAAACGTCAGGAAGCTGAATTTGTTGCAGGTAAACTGGTAACCCGCGCTACTTCTAGTCTCGATCAGATTAGAGGAACTGTCTCATTGTCTGACGATAAAATCCTGACCTTCAAAGAAGAAGATGGAATTGACTTCCAAGCAATCACAGTCAAAATGCCCGGTGGAGAACTAGTACCTTTTCTATTCACAGTCAAAGAATTGGTAGCTAACAGCCAGCCTGGAGTAGAAAGCATCAATACATCGACTGACTTTGCTGGTGAGTACAAGGTGCCATCTTATCGCGGGAATGTCTTCCTCGATCCCAAAGGTCGCGGTGTTGCGAGTGGATACACTGATGCCAACGCCCTCCAAGCTGAAGTTGTAAATCGTCAAGGCGATCGCAAGAACACCAAACGCGGTCAAACTGGTAAAGGTAAAATCAACTTTGAAGTTGCTAAAGTCAACAGCGCTACTGGCGAAATCGCTGGTATTTTTGAAAGCGAACAACCTTCTGACACAGATTTAGGCGCTCTAGATCCCAAAGAAGTCAAAATTCGTGGTCTATTCTACGCTCGACTCGAAACCAAAGAAGTTAAATCTTAATTTAGATTCTGTCTAAAATACGCCTAAAGGTGTTGTATCTAAGCGATACAACACCTTTTTTATTCTTGGGCTGTCCACTCTAAGTGCGCTATGCACGTAAAAATCATTTCCTAAAGACCAAAATTTAAAGCCTAAAGCCTGTCTTGAAAAGGTGCTGCACTCGGGGAAACCCCAAGATCGCACTTTTCGCTAAAACCTAAAGCCTAAAGCCTATAATAAAACTCGTTACTAAACTGAAACTGTGTTATGGGTCGTGCTAAAAAAGTTGTACTTGCTTATTCTGGTGGAGTAGACACCTCCGTTTGTATTCCCTATCTCAAGCAGGAATGGGGTGTTGAAGAAGTAATCACCCTCGCCGCAGATTTGGGACAGGGTGATGAATTAGAACCGATTCGTCAAAAAGCGCTCAATTCTGGTGCTAGCGTTTCGTTAGTGGTGAAAGCTACCGAAAGTTT
>JANNDQ010000654.1:0-2722 GCA_031387965.1 Chamaesiphon sp. OTE_75_metabat_567 | reverse complement strand
CAATTCTTTGTTTATCGATTGGATCGGTAATTAATTCCTTGGCTAGATTCAGCTGTCCAACAATATCAAATAATCTTTCTGCTCTAACAATTTCCGAAGAATTTTGATAGATTAAGTTGCCAATTTTGAGATGAGCTAATTGTTTTTGGTCGTCGGGAACCAGCGAGTAGGCTGCTTGCTGGACGCGATCGTGTAAAAAGCGATAAACTGGATTAGCTGTCTTACTTGGCACCGATTCGTTCACGAAGTGTGGGCTTTGCCCAATCGTCGATCGGGTAAAAAAGTTGTATGTTTCCGTCGTCGGAATTAGCAAATTTGCCTCTAATCCACTCCACAATTCCGAGGCTGTCCGCTCTGGTGACTGCTCCAAGACGATCGCTAAAGTATGCAGATCGAATTCTGTGCCGATACAGGCGGCACCAGTGATCGCCCATTGTGTACCGCTTGGCAATCTTTGTAACTGTAATGCCATAAATTCGACCACATCATCGGTGACAACCAATGATTTAATTTGGGTAAGATCGCAGATCCATCCACCGACAGATCCCTGCTGGCTCGAACGAACAAAGGTAATCAGTCCATCTTCATATAATGTTTTGAGAAATTGGGTAGTAAAAAAGGGATTACCTTTAGTTTTAACATCGATCAACTCAGTTAATGGTTCAGCCAACAGCAAATCACAATGCAATGTATCGGCAACTAATTCATTCAAATCCTCCAAGCTGAGTGGTTTTAATATGATAGTATTGACTGGAATACCATTTTTTTCGATTTCATCGATCGCTAAAATCGCTGGATGAATTGGTGAAACTTCATTGTCCCGATAAGCGCCTAATACTAGCAAATATCCGGCATCGTACATCAATGATTTCAGTAAATCTAAAGATGCTAAATCTGCCCACTGCAAATCATCTAGAAATAACACTAGTGGATGTGCAGCTGTGGTAAATAAGCGGACAAATTTTTGGAACAGGAGATTGAATCGCTGCTGTGCAGCACTACCGGACAATTCTATTGCTGGTGGTTGCTTGCCAATAACGTGTTCTAGTTCGGGAATGACATCAATTAATACTTGCCCATTTTCACCGACTGCTGCGAGAATCTGATTTTTCCAGGTTTGGAGTTGGGCATCTGATTCCGATAGCAATTGTTCCATCAAATCACGGAAGGCTTGGACAAAAGCCGAAAATGGAATGTTGCGTTGAAATTGGTCGTACTTACCTTTGATAAAGTAGCCCCGCTGCCGCACAATCGGTTTATGAATTTCTTGAATTACCAGCGTTTTGCCGATGCCAGAACCGCCTGCCACCAGCAGAATCTCGGTCATACCCTTGCTGACTCGCTCAAAGGCATTGAGCAGTGTAGCAACTTCTGGCTCTCGCCCATACAGTTTTTCAGGAATGAGAAAGCGATCACTTGGATCATTCTCTCCCAGGACGAATAATCCAATCTTGCCTGTTGCTTGTAACTGAGCTAAACATATCTCTAGATCGTACTTCAATCCCAGCGGATTTTGATAGCGATCTTCGGCATTTTTTGCCATCAACTTACTGACAATCTCCGAAATCATCAGGGGCGTATTCGGTTTGATGTGACGGACAGGAACTGGCTGCTGGGCAAGATGACAATGCACCAGATCCATCGGGTCATCGGAAATAAATGGCAATTGTCCCGTCAGAAGTTCGTAGCAGGTAACGCCTAGAGCATAAAAATCACTGCGGTAGTCAATCCCCCGATTCATCCGTCCAGTTTGTTCGGGAGACATATATGCTAGTGTCCCGACTAACATATTGGCATTTTTGATTTCTTGAGTTTCTTTCGGTAAGCGGGAAGCAAGACTAAAATCAATCAGTTTGATCTGCTGGGTTACTGGATGAATTAGGATATTGGCAGGCTTAATATCTTTGTGAATTACCCGCTGAATGTACAATCCCTCTAGTCCTTGGGCAATCTGGATCGCAATCTGGAGGAAGGTAATCAATGTTTGCGTCTGGCTCCCCAGTGCTCCCCGTTGATGCAAGTAAGATGCAAGTGAAATGCTATCGCAATCTTCGAGGATCAGCGCATAGGAGTTTTGGTATGGTTCTAATGCTAGCGTTTTGATAATATAGGGCAGATCCAAATCTTTCCCAACATCATATTTGTGCCGGATTTGCATCAGTTCTTTGTTGGTAGGAACTGGATTTCGCACGAGTTCGATCGTGACTGGGTATAGATCTGACTCTCTAATCCCGCGATAGATGAGAGTACGACTACTTCTGTGAATTTCTTCGACGATCTGATAACCTGGCACACACACGATCTTTGTCATTTTCCAGCCCTCAAGATGCAACTGTACTGAAAACGGCTAGGAAATAAATTTTAAAGTAAAGGCTTTAAAACTCGATCTTCCAGACGTTCTAGTATATATCTTATAGTTTGCCCAAGAGACTAGTTATAATCTAGATCATGTCTAACATTTTAGCTAAAACATGCCCGATACATTCCGTTGCAAAAATTCCACAGTGCATCAGAAGTCATTTCCAATCCTTGCGACACGGCAAGCTTATCTCCATTCGACGCATCAATCTGGCGGGCTAGGATTAAGACTTCCTCTGCATGATCGCCTTCTAGTTCTCCATGTAGATAAAACCATGAAGCAACAGAATTATCCAATGTCGTCCGAACTAACTCTTTCGTTACGATCACATCTCTTTGCTCACCGCGAATTTCCATCACAATG
>JANNDQ010000642.1:0-15393 GCA_031387965.1 Chamaesiphon sp. OTE_75_metabat_567 | reverse complement strand
TGATTTAGGAGATCGACTTGATGAATTAACAAGATTAGAAAAACTTGCTAAATCATCTGAAATATATGTGGAACAGGCTCAATTATATTCTAGAGCTAAGTTGCAAATCTGGAATTTACTACAAAGTAACTATCAACTAGAAAAAGAATGTGAGCAATTTATAAGAGAAGTGCTAATTGGTGGGGAATTGGCGAATTACGATCTAAATAATATTCCAGATGTTTTGGATGTGAAAATCAGACTAGATAGCAGATGCAAACAAGTTGCTGCTGAATATGAGCATCTGAAACTAGAAATGCAAGCATATAATATCCTTAAAGGTTCAATTTGAACAAGTATAATTAATTATACAAAATTATCCGCCCCACTCTTACTCACCGTCAAAGCACCATAACTACCCTGCCACTTGAATAAGAAATCCGGTCGAATTTCATGGTTGATAAAATGCGAAGAACTCCCCTTCACTTGTTTGACAAAATCTGATATTGATCGATTAGAAGTCCATCCAGAAACCCGACTTTTCCAAAAAGTCGGGTTTCTTGCCCCTACCAATCCGTGTAGGCGGATTTCGTAACATGGGTGATGATTTCGATCGTGCGGAAATTGATCGCACCGTCAACTGTCAAAGTAGTTAAGGATTAAAATCGGGTCATGCGATCGACATATCGCCAAGCAGCCGCATAGTCTTTTCTGATTAATTCCCAAAAGTAGTCATCATCAAAAGCTAGATAATGGAGTTCTAATTGAGCTTTTTTAGTGCGAGTTGGGGCTGACTGAGTGCGGCGATTGGTAGATGGACGTTTTTTGCTACTCGGTTTGGTGCCATTGGATGATGGCGGTGAGAGCAGTGTGAGTTGGGTAAATTGAACCACAATTTAAGTAATGGGAGAACAGTATCAAACTTGCAACAACGATTATGCTGCTTTGGTCATACCGATAATTTCGACTGGTTCGATTTCATCGGCTGGCTGGAAGCCAAACACCTGGGCATAAAAGTAGAATTCACCAGTGAGGGCGCGCTGGATATTTGCGGCAGTACGAAAGCCATGTTGCTCTGTGGGAAAGGTGATATGAGCGACGGGGATGCCTTTTGTTTTGAGTGCTTCTACCATCATTTCGGCCTGATTGGGTGGGACAACTTTGTCCTCTAGCCCCTGAAAGAAGATAATCGGACTGGACACTCGGTCGATAAAATTGAGCGGAGAGCGATCGTGGTAAATCTTGGATTCAGCAGGATAAGGTGCGACTAATCGATCGTTATAGCGTAATTCAAACTTGTGAGTATCTGTAGTTAGTGAAGCTAAATCGCTGATGCCATAATAGCTGGCACCTGCTTTGAAAGTATCACCAAAGGTTAGTGCTGCTAGAGTAGTATAGCCGCCTGCGCTGCCGCCGGAAATCGCTAATCGATCAACATCAGCTAAACCTCGTTCTACCAGGTACTGAGCGGCATTGGTGCAGTCATCGACATCGACGATGCCCCACTGACGATCAAGACGGTGCTGGTAGGCTCTGCCATAGCCAGTACTGCCACCATAATTGACATCGACTACCGCAAACCCCCGACTCGTCCAATATTGAGTTTTGAAGTTGAGCTGGCTGGAGGTGGCTGTAGTGGGGCCGCCGTGAACTTTGACTAGCAGTGGGGGTTTTTCGCCCAGATATGGCTGATAGTCGGGATTGGTGGGTGGGTAGTAGAAGGCGTAAGCAGTCCCCCCCGTGGTGGGAAATTCGATCGATTGTGGGATGGATAGATAGCGAGGATCGATCGTCGATCGGTTGGATTGTTTGAGAACTGTTCGTGATTCTGTGACTAGATCGATCATCACAATTTCAGCTGCTTGGGTTGCAGCAGCCCCACAGCAAACGACTAGATTCCCCGCAGCTCGAACACCAGAGATATCGGTATAGGGCAGATTGAGCGGCGTGAGATGCCCGCTGAGCGTATTAATTAGAACAAGCTTCCAGACACCCTGCTGGCTGTAAGTACAGATAATCCGATGTTTGCCGACAAATGCGTAGGTAGACAGCCCAAATACCCATTGAGGCAGACTAAATTCAGCCGCTAACTCATAGACAGGATGGGTTGCGCCATTGTGCCAGCAATAGAGATTGCCCCAACCAGTGCGATCGCTGACAAAATACAAGGTATCATCAGCAAACCATTGGGGTTGAAAGATCGCTTCATTCGCACCGCCAGCAATCAGTGAAGGTGCCGAGAGATAGCCATTGCTAACTGTAGCAACTTGGAGATTTGTACCATCCCAAGGCAAATTAGGATGATTCCAGCTCAACCACGCCAATTTAGTGCCATCGGGACTCAAGCGGGGTGAGGCATAAAAGTCACATCCCCCAACCATCACGTATGAGTCGTCGGGCTGAGTGAGATTAATACTAACGATCGTATTTAATGGCTCAAAATCAGCTGAATCATGCTCTTCTTGGACGCAAATCAACCGCTGATGACGAGTATCAACCTCAAAATCGGCATATCGCTTGGTTTTGTCATGGGTGAGTTGACGGACTAAATCTGGCTGATCCGCACGTAAATCCTGGATGTACACGCAGTTATCGCTATTGTTGCTGAAATAAACTCGCCCATCAACCACAGTGTAGGCGGCACCACCATACTCGTGGACGCGATTGCGGACATTATATTCTGGCGGTGTAATATCCGAAATCTTGCCATCTCCGCTGCGCCTAACGATCACACTCCGCCCTGCTTCTTGAGGGCGAGACTCCAACCAATAGATATCCGTTCCATCCAAGACAATCGAACTCAGTCCAATACTATCAGCCACGATCGTCTCAGTCGTAATCGGGGATTTCCAGGAACCAAAGGGAGCAAGTTTCATAGCGGCGATCGGTGTAAGGTGTAGTAGTGTTTGGGTGTTCACCGAGTAACATTATCAGTACAATTGAGCTTGCCCCGTGGAAACATAGTACCAACAACAAACTCGCCTACAAAGATTCTACCCGATCGAGTCAAAGCCTCATACCCGATCTTGGTGGCAATTCACAAATATCTCACCTGTTAGCCTCTAAAAACCTCGATCAGTCATCTCGATCTCTAAGTACTAATGTGACAGTTGTTCACCTAATTGACGAACAAAAGTCCATTGCGTTGGCACTCGGTATATTTGCCGTCACGATCGAATCCAATTGTTAATCTAAGTTGTACTTAAAATATCATCCCCATTAATTAAAGATTATGCCTTCATGTTTGCAACGGCGGAAATTCTTAACTTATCTGGGCTTAGGTACACTTGGTTGGCAAGCGGCTAGCTGGGCAAGTCGTCCATCAACACCTCTAATTATTACACCTAAATCCCAGATTATTGCTCCTGAAATAATCGCCAGATCTCCGAATCAGTTACCAGAATTTCAAGGAATTAGTGACTGGCTGAATTCCGCATCACCAATAACGACCAAAGATTTACTCGGCAAGGTTGTTTTAGTTCAAATTTGGACGCTAGGTTGTATCAATTGTCAACGGACATTGCCCTACGTTACCAGTTGGCACAAAAAGTATGCAGCTCAAGGCTTCCAAACGATCGGGATTCACACACCAGAGTTTCCCTTCGAGCGCGATCGTAAAAATATTCGTCGAGCGATGACTAAATACGGGATTACCTACCCAGTTGGCGTGGATAATAACTTCCAAACTTGGAAAGCATATAAGAATGAATATTGGCCGCATTTATTTTTAGCCGATAAACAGGGCATCATTCGCTACGATCATATCGGTGAAGGAGCCTATGATGAAACTGAGGCGAAAATTCGCCAATTATTGGGAAAGGCGGCATGAATGAAATTTCTCCCCTCACTTTTGGCTTCGCCCTCGGTGGCGGATTGTTAACAATTCTGTCGCCCTGCGTCTTGCCAGTTATACCATTAGTATTAGGTCGCTCTTTCAAATCTCACAGACTCGGCCCCGTAATGCTGATGTTGGGGCTAGTTAGCAGCTTCGCACTCGTCGGGAGCCTATTGGGTGTCGCGAGTTCCTGGTTTGTCGGGTTTACCAATCTGCTGCGGAATGTGGCTGTGGGCTTGCTATTTGGCTTGGGCGTATTGGCGATTTTTCCTGAATTGAGCTACCGCTTAATGAGTTATGTGCAATTCGGTAAAGCTTGGGAGCCAAAGACACCAAGCTTGTGGAGCGAATTCTGGATCGGCACTCAGTTGGGACTACTCTGGACACCCTGTGCGGGGCCAGCATTGGGCAGTATTCTAGTCCTAGCAGCCGTCAAACATGAAGTTTTGGGTGCATTAGGATTATTAACTGTCTACGGCTTAGGGGCGGGAATTCCGCTGCTGGTGTTGGCGTATGGCAGTCGTCATGTTAGTTCATGGCGGCGATTGTTGCCCTATACGGGGGCGTTTCAACGGATTGGGGGAATACTAATGGCTGGAACGGCGATCGCTATTCTACTCGGTTGGGATGTGGAACTCCAACTATGGTTAGCTCCTTTGTTTCCCAAACTTCCACTTTGATTAAGTAATAACTATATATTTATTATGAATAATAAACAACAAAAAAAATCTCCACCCATTCCGCCGCAGACAAATTTCGTTAAAATCCTCCACGGTTTAATTATTATCAGTCTATTTATCATGATTGGTAGTGGTTTACAGATCTACAATGCCACGCCAGTATTTGGTGGTAAAAGTGGTTGGGCATTTCCGAAATGGGCAACTTTAGGCGATTGGTTAGATGGAGGGAGAGATTGGCATTTTGCGACGATGTGGGTATATGCTTTTACGTTACTAATTTATGGCATTTATATATTTCTTACTCAGCGATGGAAAAGAAAATTTGTTTCTGGTCAAGATCTCAAAGCATTGAAAGTCGGGCAAAATCCCAAGCGACGTACTTATGCTTGGCATCGGATTATTTATACAGGAATTATCCCTGTGCTGTTGATGGCGATCGTGTCAGGATTGGCAATGTACAAACCAGCTCAATTTCATTGGCTGTCGGGGTTATTTATCAATTGGCAGACTTTACGTACGATCCATTTTTTAACGGTGCCAATTTCGCTACTATTTGTCTTAGTACATATCATCATGGGAATTAGAGCTGGTGGACTGAGATTGACTCGATCGATGTTCCAGCCCTAAATATTTAACTATTCACTATTCACTATTCACTATCCAATGAATAATATTAAACTTCCAAATCATCTCACTCGTCGCCAAGCTATTCAACTCTTGGGTATGTCAAGCATCGGTTATCTACTAAATGGTTGTAGCAACGAACTAACTGCAAAGATCGGCGAGCTATCAGAACCGTTAAATCAGTCGTTTGGCGAATTGCTCGTTAAACCTCAACTACTGATTCCAGAGTTTTCCAAAAGTGCGATCGATCCTAAAGCACTGCTCCTCAATAGTTATGATGGTACTCCCGAAATCGATCCAGATCGATTTCGCTTAACTGTTGATGGAGAGGTGAAATTTCCGATGGAGCTGAAGTTAGCAGCATTAAAGCAAATCCCGCCAGCCTCAATCGTGATGCAGCACGTTTGCGTCGAAGGTTGGGCAGCAATTGTTCAGTGGGGAGGGGTTCGATTGCGAGATCTAGCCCAAATGGTGCAGCCGAAAAATAGTGCTAGATATGTCTTATTTCAATCGGCAGATAAATATACCGAAAGTTGGGATTTAGCTTCTGCTATCCACCCGCAAACCCTGTTAGCATACCAAATGAATGGAGAACCAATTCCTAAAGATAATGGTGCGCCCATCCGTCTAGCTACACCGATTAAATTGGGCTATAAACTATCAAAATGGGTCACAAAAGTTACTTTTACTAGTCAGATACCTAAAGGTGGTAAAGGTTACTGGGAAGAACAAGGTTATGAATGGTTCGGCGGAATTTAGAGGTCGATCCAAATCTATAGCAATCATCAACTAAACCCCGATTGGGATGATCATTTATCCCCAATTAAAAATTACATTCATCGGATCTAAACTTAATAATTTCTCCACTATGTCAAGCAAATATCGCTTTTTGTTTAGCTTTGCGATCATCTCACTAATCGCAGTCGCAGGGAGTATTTTACCAAGAATTTTGTCTACATCTCCTGCTGATTCTAGTTCCGTAATAATGGCAGGCATGAAAATCGCTCCGCCAATCGATATCCCCGAAACTAAAGCTAAAGGCGAACAAACGATCGTCCTCGCAGGTGGATGTTTTTGGGGTGTAGAAGCGGTGTTTGAACAACTCAAAGGCGTTTCTGCTGTCGTCTCTGGTTACTCCGGTGGCAGTGTGGCAACTGCCAACTATAATGCTGTTAGTAATGGCACAACAGGTCATGCAGAGGCAGTGAAAATCACCTACGATCCCAACCAAATTTCTTATGGGCAGTTATTGAAAATTTACTTGCTGATTGCCCACGATCCGACGCAAGTAAATCGTCAAGATCCAGACATTGGTACCCAATATCGATCGGCAATATTTTTTACTAATCCCGACCAACAAAAAGTAGCGGAAGCTTATATCGATCGATTGAATCAAGCTCGTGTTTTTCCCAATCAAATTGCGACTCAAGTAGTGCCTTTAACTAAATTTTATGCAGCTGAAGATTACCATCAGAATTTTATTGATCGCAATCCTACTCAAGCCTATGTTGTTAGATTCGACCTGCCCAAGCTTGCACAACTGCGCCAGCAATTTCCAGATCTGATTAAGAAAAGCTAGGATCTTAAATTAATCGAGGGTAAAATTATTTGTTCATCTCACTAATTTGGTTGGCAATGTTTGCAGCATGGTTATCAGTCATACCAGCGATAAAATCTAAAATATGCAGATATGAATGATGTAAAGACCATTCTTGTTTGGGCTGATGACTGCCCATTAAATTTAAAGTTGTTTTATATTTATTCACAGCAACTAAATCGCCATTGCTATTTTTCAAAGCTGATGTAGCTAAAATAAACGCATTTAGTAAGATCTCAATTGTGGCGTGAGAACCTACCTCTATTTGCATTTTACGGGGATTATTAAATATCTTTTCCTTGGCAGTATTTTTTGCAGCATCAATAAATTGTTTGACACGACCACCGCAAGCCGTAATTAAATCATCATCATGAAAATTTCCATTCAAGAGATCATCTTTGTAGTGAATAAATGTATCCACAACACCTTCAATTAGTACATTCATCGCTCGACCTCTGGCGATCGCAATTTTACGATTGAGCAAATCATTGCCCTCACAGCTAGGATGCAGCGCTGGAATTTGATCGAAATCAATAATAATACCGAGTATCTGAATTACCTCATCATAAGTGATAAAACCCATCTCAATTCCATCCTCTAGATCGATCGAGGCATAGCAAATATCATCAGCAGCCTCCATCAGATATGCCAGTGGATGCCGACACCAGCTGGTATTCGATCTTCTGCATAGCCCCAGCTCAGTGGCAATCTCGGTCAGAATTAGTTGCTCAGACTGATTGCAGCCATACTTCTTTTTTCCGGCACTCATCAGTAGATCCGATGTCCAGGGATATTTCATAAATGTCCCTAATGTTGCGTAAGTAAGCCGCATTCCTCCTTCAAATAAATAATATTCAAGCTTAGTAATAATCCTCAATCCTTGGGCATTGCCTTCAAAATTCTGAAGATCATTAAGCTGTAGAGTTGTTAAGTCCTGAAGAAAATCTTGATCGGCATTTACTTTAAACCAATGTCTAATTGCGGCTTCACCGGAATGTCCAAATGGTGGATTGCCAATGTCATGAGCAAGACAGGCCGCTTGCACAATATCACCAAGATTAGATGGCATAATATCGACGTATTTTAACTCTTCATAGAGCCGTTCACCGACTTTTGTACCTAAACTTCTGCCGACAGAAGAAACTTCTAAGCTATGGGGTAAACGAGTATGAATATTATCATTTTTAGATAGTGGATGTACCTGAGTTTTATCATTGAGACGACGAAAGGCTGTAGAGAAAATAATCCGATCGATATCTTTCTGAAAATGACTCCGACCCGCCTCTTTTTGTTCGAGTTGAATCACTCCATATCGTTTGCGAGAAAGCAGACTTGCCCAGTTCATTTGATTCATGGCGAGTGCCTACTGAGGTCTTAACAGTGTCCTGTTAATCTAGCGTACCCAATCTCCAGGTCATTTCCACCAGCAGAGCCGATTCAGTAAGCGATGATTTCGGTGCTGACGGAGATCGTAAGTATGCCACTCTTGAATAGTTTGATAGATAAACTCGGTGTAAGTCGGTGATAGACACGGAAATTTAGTCAGAGCGGTGATCTTGAGTTTTTGTTGAATCGCTACCGCGAGAATTTGGATTAACTCTGGGGCATTTTGACCGACGATTTCTGCTCCGAGAATTTTGCCACTGCGAGTGACGACGATTTGACAAAAACCACCAGTAATATTGTCTAAAATCGCTTGAGGACAGGTTTTTAAATACCTTTGGAGAATCACGAGATCGCGACGATCGCTAGTTGTGGCAGCATTTACAGTCATCCCCACTCTCGCTAGAGGTGGATCGGTGTAGATCGCCCACGGCAGCTGATTGTACTGACGATAATCAATTTTAGTTTTCCACCAAGATCGGGCATTATGGACGGCAATTCTGGCTTCATATTCAGTCAAACCCTGACTGTGATAGCCGCCAAGCACGGTGCCGCAGACACTCCCGCAAGCGTAGATCTGGGGGTGAGAAGTTCGGAGCTTGTTATTTATCGATACACCACTTTCGCGATAGTCTACTCCCACACCCGTGAGATTAAATGGCTCCAAGAATGGACGTTCGGGTAGTGCCATAAAAATTTCAGCAACTGCGATCGATTTGTCGCCGATCATCACTAATTTTGACTCACCCTGTTGACTAATCTGGGTAACGGTTGTTTCTAGATAGACTTTGACACCATCTGCTTCCAGTTGTGCCTGAATAAGATTAGCTAAATCTGGATCTTCGTAAGGTAAAATCTGGGCAGTTTCCACAATTAAGCTAACCTGACATCCCAATTTTGCCAGGGTTTGCGCTAATTCTACCCCGATCGATTCTGTGCCAATAATTGCCCAGGCGTGGGGAATGTCCCGCTCTACTAGACTCAGCAATCGATCGATATTCAGATACCCCACTGCTTGAACCCCTGGAATCAGTGGATACTCAGCCACCGAGCCACTGGCGAGTAAATAAGCACGAGCGCGAAGACGACGATTGTTGACTGTAAATGCTAGTTGGGGCTGACGATCGAACTCACCCATCCCGATGATCACATCCACACCCATCGCCGCAAGTAGAGCGGGATCGGCTTGAGCCTCCAGTCGATCGATCGCTGCGAGTGCGTACTTCCAGGGGTAGCTAGATGGCGGCTGGTGGGGCGTTCTATTCAGCTGACTGGAACTAGCAATCCGCGCCAAAGCATAGGGGTAGAAATCGCTCTGGGGATGCGCTCTAGCGCCCACTGACGGCAAGACTAGTGCCACCCTGGCGCGTAAATTTACGGCTTCGATCGCCGCCGCCCGCGCCGCCGCTGTCGCACCAATAATGACTAAATCGTATTCTACAGCCAAAATTTTAAAGCCTAACCAAATCGATAACCAAAACCTCTGACAGTAGTAATATACTGCGGTTTACTCGGATCGATTTCAAGTTTTTCCCGCAACCAGCGAATGTGGACATCGACGGTTTTGCGATCGCCGATAAAGTCAATCCCCCAGACTCGATCGAGCAACTGTTCTCGCGCCCATACCCGGCGAGGATTTTGCATAAACAGCTCCAGTAAGCGAAACTCTCTCGGTGAGAGATTTACACCCACTCCCCTTACTGACACCCGATATTCTTCAGGATAGAGGGTGATATCTTGAAACTGGATTGCTGGTGTCTCGGTGGTCACATTCAGCCGATGACGGCGGAGCAATGCCCGACAACGCGCCACCAACTCTCGCATACTAAACGGCTTGCTGATATAGTCATCTGCCCCAACTTCCAACCCCAGCACCCGATCCGTTTCCGTAATTTTGGCACTGACAATCAAAATTGGCACCGGATTGCCTTGATAGCGTAAAAATCTACACAAGTCCAGACCACTAACTTGGGGTAGCATTAGATCGAGAATAATCAGATCGAATGGAAAGTTATTATTGTGTTGAGGAACTTGAGCTTGGCATTTAGTCAAAGCTGTCTGTCCGTCCCCCACGGCAACTACATCAAAGCCCTCTTCTTCCAACCCTAACACCAATAATTCTCTAATCGACTCCTCATCTTCCACCACTAAAATCCGACTGGTGACAGTGCCTAAATTCTGGATAGCAGCGTTATTCGACATATTGAGTGCGAGCATCATCACAGGTAACTGAACGGTAAGAAAACGATCTGTAACTTGGGAAAATCAGTGGATAGAAATTTACAGGTAACAACACAATCGATCGCCGTCGATATTTTGTAGCCAAGCACCGCCAGCGCACCCCTTACAATATTACACGCTCAGTCGATCCGCAAACACAAATAACCGTTTAAAATATCCACTATCTGCTCTTTTCTTTCTCCACCGATCCTGTTGGTACCTTAGTAACTTTTATGCGCTTACACCTAAGTACCTGGACGGAAGTCGAAACCTATCTTCAGACATCGACAGGGATCATTATCCCAATTGGTTCGACCGAACAACATGGCCCAACTGGACTAATCGGCACTGATGCTATTTGCGCTGAAGGGATCGCTGTGGCTGTCGGTGTTGCGACTGGATCGATCGTCGCTCCCACAATTAATGTCGGGATGGCATTACACCATGCTGACTTTCCTGGTACGATCAGCTTGCGTCCGAGTACGATGATTCTGGTGATCCGCGACTATCTTACCTGTTTGGTGCGATCGGGATTCACTAAGTTCTTTTTTATTAATGGTCACGGCGGGAATATTGCGACGCTCAAAGCAGCATATTCCGAAACCTATGCTCACCTAGCAGATTTAAATATTCCCCAGGCTGCTGAGGTGGAGTGTCAAACAGCCAACTGGTTTATGTCTGGGAGTGTTTATCGTCTAGCTAAAGAATTGTACGGCGATCGCGAGGGTTCTCATGCTACACCTTCAGAAGTCGCCCTAACTCAGTACCTCTATCCCGAATCGATTAAGTCTAGTCCCCTAGATCCAAATAATCTCTCTCAATCACGCAAGATTCTCGGTGCGGCAGATTTTCGGCGACGCTATCCAGACGGCAGAATGGGTTCCGATCCTAGTCTTGCCACCCCCGCACACGGTAAACAATTTTTTGAGCTAGCCGTCAAAGATCTCACCGCCAGCTATCTAGAGTTTTTGGTGAACGAATAATTAAACCTAAAACCTAAAGCCTAAAGCCTAAATAAAGCTTCACTTAATCGGCACTCCAACCGACTTCAAAAAACTGCGCAAGCGAAGTAACAGCAATGCCTCCTTAAACCGAGAATTACTAGTAGCGGCGATCGCATTGTCGCGATCGAGTTCCTGCTTGGTAGTGACCACCAGTTCGGCAAAATCTGTAGCCGACAGAGCTGTGCCATCAATCGGAGATCGAGCTTCGATAATGATTTCAGCTCTGAGCACTTCTTCGGGAATATCAGCGTCTGGGAGGACATTACTCGCCCAAACAGGAGTGACAATATAATATCCACCGATCAGATAAAAGCCAGCTTGAATTAATTTAATTACAATTTTTTGGGACATCAACGCTCTTACTCCTATATCACCCAAGTAACATACATTCACCATCCACCATCCACCATTCACCATTCACCCACCACCCTAGAGCCTAATTTGTCACTAAGAAGGAAGTAGTTGAGTAGGATTAACAAAAAAAGTGATAACATAGCACCATTCAGGTATCTAACTACATAACACACATTGTTTTGTTTACCATTATCTGGCAACTTCTCCCATGAATCAACTACATTTACCCCGTCCCCGTCGTCGCCGCAGCACCTACGCACCGACAGCTCCCGTAATTAATCCCAGCCAGGTGCGGCAACTACCACCACCGCAGCCTGCACCAGTCTGGCTAAAATCCCTGTTAACCGTACAAAAAGGTGCGACGGTGCTATTTGGGATGGTGTTTGGATTGAGTTCGATCGTCTATGGATATACGATCCACACCCAAGGTACCTGGAGATCTCAGCACCGACAATGGGATCGGTTAGAGTCTCAAGGTCGCCAACAGAGTGTGATCACTGAAAATATCAAACAAAAGCTGGCTGAAACCGCAGCGGATAAAAAAAGTGGTTTGGTAGCACCTACGCCTCAACAGATGGTATTCATTCCCAGTGCGCCTCAACGTCCAGTCAAGTCTGTGCCTCTAACCCAAGATCAGACTACTCCAGTGACTAAAATTCCCACAGGGTATTAATAGTGGCTGAACTAGCGGTAATCATCTTGGCTGGTGGCCGCAGTACTCGGATGGGTCGAGATAAGGCGACGATCGAGATTGATGGCATTCCATTGATTCGCCGAATTCATGATGTTGTCGCCAGCTGTCAAATCCCACCACAGTCCACAGCGGATGGTGAGAGATTGTCCCCACAAATCTATGTATTGACACCGTGGGAGGATCGATATCGATCGATCCTTCCCGTTAGTTGTAATTTTATCCTCGAACAGCAGCCCGATCGCGGCCCACTGATCGCCTTTGTGCAAGGATTAGCAGCGATTACTGCTAGCTGGATCTTGTTAATTGCCTGCGATCTACCGAATTTATCAACTCCCATGATTCAAGCTGGGATCGATCGATTGTCCTCTATTTCAGCTCAGAGCATCGCATACCTGCCCAAACATTCTGGTAAAGGTTGGGAACCATTGTGTGGCTTCTATCGGCAAACTTGCCAGCATTCAGCGATCGAATATCTCAATGCTGGCGGGAAATCTTTTCAAGACTGGCTCAAAACCCAAATCGTCACCGAGTTCATCGTTACCGATCCGACTTGCTTGCTAAATTGTAATACCCCCGCAGATTTAGCCAGGATGCTTGGAGATCGATTTCCTGAATCAAAGTCACCATCCACCAAACAATCAGCCCTAACACCTAAAACCGAGTAAAATAAATAAGTCGATTGTCCTGACATCGCGTTAGATTCAGAATTTATGCCATCCATGACCTTACTACCGACAGATACTCCTTTGTACAACCATCCACTACCAGAAATCGAACACTGGTTGCTATCGATGGGCTGTGAACAAGATGATAGTGAGTTACACTGCTGGCATATTAATAGACCTGATTGGCGGGCAGAATTATGCCTAGATATTGAGGAATTAACTGTTCGATACCATACTATCGACAGTGCCAGTTCGACTAGTCCTCAGAGTATCTATCGGACATTCAAATACTCGCTCAGTCGCCAAGATATAGAAAATGCCGTGTTTGCTGGGCCATAGGTGCAGTATGACTGTTCACCGCCAACTATTCATGGGGATTAGACTAAAGTACAATTAAGATTCAGTTTTAACCGGAGCAGCTACACCAAATAGTATTACGGTCTATTCACTCATGGCTCTAGTTATTTTCATCTCTACAATCTTCGGGTTGAGCGTGGGTGCTAGTTGTTGCTATCTGTGGCGGGAGCAGCATCTCAAGCAGCAATTGCAACAGGTTTTAGCGTTGATGGAGACATCTAAAGCTCGTGAGGATATTTCATTACCGATATTATCGCAATTGCGGCGCAGGGCGATTATTAGTCAACAGCAGCAACAACAACTAGAACAACAGTTATTTAGCTGGCAATCTTTGCTGCAAGAAGCACCGATTGGTTATCTTCAAGTCGATCGAGATAATCAAGTTTTATGGTGCAATCAGATGGCTCAGCAACTGCTCCAGATTCAAAAATGGCGTTCCGAACAAGCAAGATTATTATTAGAATTAGTTCGTTCTTATGAACTCGATCGCTTGGTTGAAAAAACTCGATCGACTCAGGTTGCAAATGAATTAATATGGCAGTTTCATGCTGGTTATCATGATGCAGCCAATTCTCAATCGATTTGGCTTAAAGCAAATACAATTCCACTTGCCGACGGTGCGATCGTCATCTTTATCGAGAGTCAACAAGATCGAGTCGATGCTGCTGCTGCCCAAGAACGTTGGCTGGGTGATCTCGTGCATGAAATCCGTACACCCCTGACAGTGATTCACTTACTTGCAGAAACATTGCAATCAAAAGTTAGTCCAGATCTGACTCGATGGGCCGATAAAATATTACATGAAACTAATCGATCGATCGACCTAGTTCAGGATTTTTTAGAACTAAGTCAACTCGAAACATCCTCAACTCAATATCTTCAGCTGGCAGAAGTAGATTTTGTGCGGCTGATTAATGATGTCTGGCATACCTTAGAACCGATCGCCAGTCAAAAGCAAATTCAATTGATTTATACAGGATTACCACAGTTAATAGTAGAAATTGATCCAGCTAAATTCACCCAAGTATTAATTAATTTATTTGATAATAGTATCAAATATTGTCCCACTCAGGGACATATTTGGATTGATATTCATCTCCATTCATCCGATGATTTGACTAGGGATTCTCGATCTCCACAACCGAGTCGGCTGGAGCTTAATTTATATGATGATGGCGCTGGTTTCGATCTTCCCGATCTACCACATGTATTCGAGCGATTGTATCGTGGCGATCTCTCCCGCTACCGCCCACCACAAAGTACACCTAATCTCAATTCTCAGCCAGCAGGAACTGGTTTGGGACTGGCAATCGTTCACCAGATTATTCTCGCCCACAAAGGGACGATTTCAGCCAATAACCACCCCAGTACTGGTGGAGCTTGGCTACAGCTAGCTTTACCCGATGCCTATAGTGCCGCCTCTTCTAGCGAGTATTGACTAGCTGCAACCCAAACTATCTCGCGTGGAAATCCCCGTGACGGGATTAGTACCCTCGGCTCGTTCACACAATAGTTTAGCTTGCGCTCGATCGATCAACGCATCAGTAAAGTCAGCCCCAGTAATTTTGGCACCATAAAACCGCGATCGAGTTAGAGTCGCTTCGGTTAAAATAGCATTAGTCAGATCAGCTTCATCAAAGGTGGCTCGATCGGCTAATGCACCAGTTAGATTGGCACCAGCCAGATTTGTTTTAAGCATTACCGCCATTGTCAGCATCGCGTTTGTCAAGTTAGCCCCACTAAAATTGACTCCCCGCATTTCTGAGGATACAAATACGCCACCAGTCAGATCTTGACCGCCAAAATCGCGGCCTTTGAGATCGATCCGACTATAATTAGGCTTACTAGCTGCGGCTAATGTTGGATTACCTGCACCCAAAGACAGCCAGAGCGCTGCAACTATCAATAACCGAGCGCAAAGCGCAAATATAGATTTTATTTTAAGATTGAACATTTATATTTATTTTTAACTTGGAGTAACACAAACCAACTCTCTTCCCT
>JANNDQ010000627.1:0-3094 GCA_031387965.1 Chamaesiphon sp. OTE_75_metabat_567 | reverse complement strand
CCCTGCCATTTTGTCGAAACTACCCGCGCCAATAGTACCGCAGATCCGGCGATCGCTGCCCGTCCAGGTTCGATCGTCAGTTGAATTTGGCGATCTAGTTTTGCCAATTTTGCACTTAATACCTTCCCAAACTCTATCCAGTCAAAAGCGGCTTTGTCATGGTGATACGGATAACCAAAGCCACCGCCGAAATCTAAATATGACCAATCTGGCAACTGACTCGCGATCGATAATATCGGTTCGATCGCATCTACAAACGCCTGTGTCGCATTCGTTCCAGTACCGCGATAGAAATGAATGCCTTCGATAGTTAAGCCAGCTTGACGGGCGATCTCAGTGGCTGCAATGAAGTCATCGGGATGCACACCAATCCGACTGTCACCTGTGAGTGCCGGAAAGTTCAAGCGCAATCCCAGTTTAGGTTTAGCATATTCTGGATTATAAATATCTATCAATAGCTGAAGTTGACTGAGACTATCTAAATTAATCGCCTGAATCTCCCACGCTAGTAATTGGCGCATCTCATCCCGATCGAGATTACTCCCACTATACACGATGCGATCGGATGCGAAGCCAGCTGCTAGAGACAGATAGATATCCCCTGGCGTATTCGCGTGAATCCCCCAGCCGTGGTTTTTAAAAATTTTGAGCAGGGTAACATTACCATTTGTCACGCTGGCAAAATGGAACTGTGTATCGGGGTAAGTAGTTGAATTAATAATATGCTTAATTGTCGCTGACAATCGATCGAGTTGATAGACATATAGTGGCGAACCATACACAGCTAGTAACTCTTCAGCAGTAGTTAGGGAGAATGGTAGAATATTTTTGGTAGTTTGCTCGAAATCTTTAATCATATTCAATCCAAACTGAGCGAACTTTACCTTAAAAACATAACAATCAAAACTCAGTCTTAAAAGAACGAATCAATCTCCATAGTGGCGGTGGCATCCAAAATGGATGATTCCAACTCCAGCCACTAGGTTCCACACCCAATACCTGAATTCGCCACTGCTCCCACATTATAACTAACCATAAAATCTCGCCAATCCGTCGCCCCTGAATCGATCCGCTAAACTTTCCACTTGCCAATCTACTCGCAAGATCTGATTGCCAATAACCTGCCTGCTGTAACACTTGAGGGTTTAGCCATTGTCCTAAATCTGACCATAATTCTTGCAATAACCAGGCAGTCAAGGGTACGCCCATGCCGCGTTTAGTGCGCCAAACAATTTCAGCCGGGAGGATATTTTCTACAGCTCGTTTAAGGATGTACTTTTCACAAGCGCCTTGGAGATGGAGATTACCAGACACACTAAATGTCCATTCAGCTAATGGTAAATCACAGAAGATCGATCGAACTTTCAACCCATGCCAACTTGCTAAATTCGAGGCACGAGGATGAATATTTTGGGCACCTTTGAGCATCAGTGAAGCTCGACGTAAGCGGTGGAGTAGTTCGGATGTATGAACTGGATCTAGGGCATCACCGATCCAATCGGCGGGGTTTAGTGACTGCAACTGTGCCATCAATTGAGGATGAAAAGAGCAATTTTCATAACCATACAGCCGATGAAAAGTTTGGAGATAAGGTTTAATTAAGTCTGTACTTTCCCCATAAATACTCGCAGCAATTAGCGGTTTATTTGTCCACCCACCAAATAATTGATCGCCGCCCTCACCATTGAAAATAACTGACACATCCTGACTAGCAGCTTGATTGAGTAAATATAGTGGTACTGTTACTCCATCCCCATAAGGTGAGTCGAGAGCGCGGCTAGTCGCCTGAAGATGCTGCCGCACCAATTTGGGATTTACAGGTACTTTTATCAGGGGAATTTGAAGATGAGCAGCTACTTGCTCAGCGTAGGGAAGTTCTGAACTGCCAGCGATACCAAAGTCGAGAGTATAAGCGCGGACTTTCACCCCATTTTGAACTAAAAGTGCGGCGGCGATCGAGGAATCCAATCCACCAGATAGTAACACCCCAACAGGTCGATCGGGCAAGTCCTGAATTTGACGCTGTATCGCAGACTGCAACAATGCTTGAAGCTGGGCAACAGCGACTCGCTCATCAGTTATCTGATTGGGTGACTGCTGCCACTGAAATTTTCCAATTGTTACTGGCACAACTTTTCCCAATGTCCAACGTAATTCAACTCCGGCTGGTACCGATTGAACATCTCGAACAGGGGTTAATGGTGTCGGTACATATGAAAAGCAGCTATAACCATAGAGTCCAGCTGGCTCGACTTCTGGCTGAGGAATTAGCGGTAATAGTAGCCGTAAATGTGAAGCGAACCAAATCGTCGCTCCTAGCTCCAACCAGTATAAAGGTGCCTTGCCAAACGGTTCTCGTCCTAAAATTAAATCACGATCTTGCAATTTCGCCCAACAGTCATTTGCTAGTCCAGATTCTGAAATTCCTAAGGGTTGATTACTTAATGTTTGAACTGGTGCAGTGAGCAAACTTGTAAGTAATTTAGATCGATCTACTTGCCCCCAGTAGCCGACTAATTGTCCAGTTAAAATTACGATTTCACTGAATAACTCTTGCCCCATTATTTAACTGTAAAAGATGCTTGTTCGATCGTTCTATCTCTCACGAGAATTTGAACTTTCCAGTTACCTACAGCGGCACTGGTTGGCACTTTGTAGCGACATTGAGTATTCCAGACTGGAGTAGTAATATTTTTAGTTTCAAACCAATTAGTATGGACAACTTGATTCATCGGATTGAGCCAATTGCAGGTGAGATTCAATTTTTCACCCACTGGCGCATCACTGAGCGTAACTCGATAGGCAAGCTCAGATCCTCGGCTGACAACCTGTGTATTTTCATTGCTTTGGGATAAGGTAATTCGATCTGCACTGGCGGTTACTTTTGCCAGAGAAGTATCTTTAGATTGGGAGAATAAACTAGCACCAGCGAGAATAATAACTAGAGCCGTAATATAGCCGTCCTATTTGATTTCCTGAGAAAAATGATACTGATGAATCTTGGGAAAATCAAATTTCGAGCAGTCATAAAACAACTCAAACAGCTTTTTGATAGCCCAAAAAGATTTGCACAAATACCAATATTTTCTCAAGA
>JANNDQ010000606.1:0-13207 GCA_031387965.1 Chamaesiphon sp. OTE_75_metabat_567 | reverse complement strand
TGGGAAGCCCACCTCAAGATGAGTACTCTCACTACATAAGTAGGTAAGGTCACGGGCAGAACACCCGTTAATAGGATGTAGATGGAAGCTCAGTAATGAGTGCAGTCGAGCATTACTAACAGACCGAGGGCTTGACCTCAACTCTATGATTCGATGAATAAAGCGGATGCGCGACCGTCGGGTTTCCCGACCATGGAAGCGCACCAAGCGATGACAATATTGTTGATTATTATGCAGTCTTCAGGGTGTGTGCAAGCACACCTGCTTGGTGTCTATGGCCTAGTGGAACCACACCGATCCCTTCCCGAACTCGGAGGTGAAACGCTAGCACGGCGACGATAGTTGGGGGGTTGCCCCCTGTCAAAATAGCTCGATGCCAAGCTTATTATTTCTTTGAAAAGAGCGTTAGTCGCAAGACTAGCGCTCTTTTCTATTGATTAATAATTGATTAATATTAGTAATGGTAAACAGACAAACAGACAAACTGCTAAGGCATCCACTCCACCCCAATACCTACTCGGCTATCGTAGTTTTCTTTGGCGTTTTGCTGTTGGATATCGGTAGATAATCGGATCTGGTTCGTGATAGCGTAGCCAATTGAAAGCGTTGTCAAACCTGTTTCCGTATTGCTACCAAAACCGACCCAACTTTGGCTCAGAGCTAAATCTGCACCACCGCCACGAGCAGGAACTATCATCAGCTTTACACCTAAGTTTAAACCATCTCTGTTGTACTTGTCAGTCTGGAGATGGCGGAATCCAACTAGTGGTGTAATATTAATATAGCTACCCAATGGTAGAAGGTAGTATTGAACATCAGCACCATAAGCACTACGGTTTCCACTTGATGTTGAGTTGTAATTAGCACTAGCGGAAAGCCCACTACGACCAAAGAAGATATCATCTACAGCGAGGTGAAATCCTCCAGATTGATTAGTCGATGGGTATTGAGAGTAACCGACTTTTACTCGCGTCCGAAAACTGGGGTCTGTTCTGATATCATTCATTACATCAGGGATGCCTCTGAGCCATTTTCTCAAGACGGGGCTGCCGTTAATCAGCTCAGGAGTGAGGTCGTTGGCGGAGTTGCTCCTTTGGAGGATTGAATTGTTGTAGGTTGGTGGTGAATTTTGAGAGATTATGTGAGTTGAACGGGAAGGATCGAGTGAAGTGGGGCTGGCGATGGTTGGTACAGCTTGATCAAAAAACGCAGCAAGAATTGCTGCGCCAATTATTTTTTGATAAAGGTGCCTGAGAGTAAAATTATGGTGACGATTTTTGTTTAGCAACTTACTTAGTGACGATCGAATATGACATTTTATATACTGCTATATTCTAGCATTGCCGGAAATTTTTGATTGAATTGTTAGATGTACAGATGTGGCAAACTTGATCTGTGTTGTTTGAAGTTAAATATTTGTGCCTAGAGAAAACATGGATTCAAATTATAAAACTGATGTGCGGCTGAGACAGCGATGAGTTTTTTTAGGTTTAGAAAGAGGAACGCATAGCTACAAAATTAGTTTTTTAATTGTCGATGAGTATCAGCAATTAATGCCGAAGGTCTAAATTGATTTAGAAACAGCACTACCTGTTCCCTGAAACATAATAAAAGTGAGGAAAAAGTTCGCGATAAAAATTGCTAGCAAAGAGGTAACTACCGCAGTAGTTGTCGATTGTCCAACACCTTTGGCACCACCTGTTGTTGTCAAGCCCCAACTACAGCCAATAATCGCGATCAGTGCCCCAAAGCATAATGCTTTAATCGGTGCGCTACAGAGATCCCAGGGATCTAGAAAATTGCGAGCTGACTCTAAAAATACCCGCCCTGGCATCCCAAAAACGCTAGTGGCGATCAGTAATCCACCCAGCATTCCTGAAACGATCGACAAGATCGTCAATAGCGGTAACATAATGCAGCAAGCAATCACCCTAGGAATCACTAAGTAATCAACCGGGTCAGTCTTCAAGACGTAAAGTGCATCAATTTGTTCGCTAACTTTCATTGTGCCGATCTCTGCGGCAAACGCGGAACCAACCTTTCCGGCTAATACAACTGCGGTGAGTACGGGGGCGAGTTCGCGGGTGAGTGTCAATGAGAGGACTCCACCGACTACTTGCCCTGCACCAATATTGATAAATTCCCGCGCTACCTGCATGGTAAATACCATCCCAACGGTAGTAGAAATTAGCAGTGCAATCAACAGTGATTCTGGCCCAACTAGTGCCATTTGCTCGACAATATTTGGGTAGTTGAATTTGCCTTTAAGGATGTGAACTATCGTTTGTCCACCTAAGAAAACGGCTGCAATGAACCGTTTAAACCATACACTCATAGTAATATCAAGTTCGATTTATCGATCGGTAGTAATACGATTATTCCGTAAAGCGTGACATGTGACAGAAAGTTGAGGATTTCTCACTGCTGCCAATCTTGAAGGCATTTCCTAAAAGGTGTCCAGTAATGATGGTCGTGCAAATGATTGCATCGGTGGAGCGAACAATGGGGTATTTTAGTAGAGGTGTGTTTAGTTTCCTTCGATAGCAGTTCTATATTATGGTAGCAGTAGCAATTCTAGCAGCGGGCAAAGGCACGCGAATGAGATCGGACTTACCCAAAGTATTGCACTTACTAGGGGGACGATCATTGGTTGAGCGGGTGCTGATGAGCTGTGCAGATCTTCAGCCTGAGCGACAACTGGCGATTGTAGGTTATCAAGCTAGCCGAGTTAAAGAAGCTATGCTTAATTATCCTGATCTAGAGTTTGTCGAACAAACGCAACAGCTAGGTACCGGACATGCGGTTCAGCAATTGCTTCCCCATCTAACTGATTTCCAGGGAGATTTGCTGGTGCTAAATGGTGATGTGCCCCTGCTTCGTCCCGAAACGCTCAGAGCACTGCTAGCGACGCACCAACAGCACCAAAATGCGGCAACCATACTTACAGCTCAAATACCCAATCCTCAGGGCTACGGGCGCGTATTCTGCGATAGCAGCAATCTACTTAAAGAAATTATTGAAGATCGAGATTGTACCGAGACACAGCGCCAGAATCATCGGGTGAATGCCGGAATCTACTGCTTTAACTGGCAAAAACTCCAGGAAGTTCTACCCAAATTACAGAGCAACAACGATCAGCAAGAATATTACATCACTGATGCGGTCAATTTTTTGTCACCAGTGATGGTGTATGACGTGCCTGACTATCAGGAAATTCTGGGCATTAATGATCGCCGCCAACTGGCAACGGCTTATCAAATTATCCAATCCCGAATCAAGGACAATTGGATGATGGCGGGAGTGACAATCATCGATCCTGACAGTGTGACGATCGATGATACGGTCAAGATTGGGGTCGATGCGATTATTGAACCCCAGACTCATTTGCGGGGCGAAACTACAATCGGAACTGGCAGCCGGATTGGGCCGGGTACGCTGATTGAAAATAGTCAGATTGGGAGTAATGTGACGGTACTCAATTCTGTGGTGATCGATAGCTCAATCGGTGACAAAGCCAACGTCGGCCCATTCGCTCACATCCGTCAAAAGGTACAGGTAGGCGAATCTTGCCGAGTCGGTAACTTTGTTGAGTTGAAAAAGACTATCCTCGGTGACAACACCAATGTGGCTCACCTATCATACTTGGGCGATGCAATCGTGGGTCAGCAAGTCAATATCGGCGCAGGCACAATCACCGTTAACTACGACGGTAAGCACAAACATCAAACGACAATCGGCAATTTTACCCGCATTGGCTCGAACAACACCCTGGTTGCACCACTGAAGATTGGGAATGAAGTAACTACTGCGGCAGGTTCGACAATTGTAACTGATGTGCCTGATGACTGTTTGGCGATTGCCCGATCGCATCAGACAATCAAACCTGGTTGGCGACCAAAGTGGCAGCAAGACTAGCACGTTGACCCTGTGGACAGTCGTGGCTCGATCAATCTGTCAGTCGAGCTTGACTAATTTTTAAAAATTCATTGTTGATGACAGATTGTCAAGCGTTGGTTAGCTTAAATATCTTGGCTACCATAACCAGTGATCGAACTGACAAGATCAAAGCAATAGTTAGCACCAATCAAACACCAAAACCAGACCATTACAATAACGATCTTACCAGCTTCAACTACTAATGGCGATGGCTGTAAAGTAGGAGCAAGGATTTGATCGTCTGCTCTCAATACAGTACTACTGACGATCGGAAATGCTGATGTTTGCAACTGAGAGATCTTGAGGTCAGATCCTCCAAAACCTTTGCCAGTCGCTAATCCTTTCTTGCCTGAGGCACATATTCCCAAGGACGATAATTTAGAATAGCGGGGTTGTTTCATAAGTAGCTAAACGTAATCAGGGAACAAATCGGGGTATTAAAATTTATAGTAGCAGGCTAAGTCAGTAAATATTCTGAGTTAACATTTTTTGACTTTGGCTGAAGTCGGCTTGGCGATCTTTTGCAAAGATTGAATTAAACAAAGTATCTAAGTCGATCAATTTACATAGATTAAATATTACTCAGTACACAGCTGTTGCCATAATTGCTTAGTCATGGAAACTATTGTAGTCGAAGCTACTATCGATCTCCATCCGAATATTCCCTGATCTCCCCAAGAATGCGATCGCCGCCAATCAGTGCTTATACTGAGATACTGCTAGATCAACACTCCAAACCTCATGAATCGTAGTTTCTGGATCATTGCCACGATCAACTTTGTCAATTCATTGAGTTTTACAATTCTCATTCCCACGATTTATCAGTATGGACGGGAGTTTCAGCTCAGTGATGTGGAAACTAGTTTGCTATTTGCAATATTTTCGATCGCTCAATTTTTCGCGACTCCAATTATTGGTAAACTATCAGATAGATTTGGGCGAAGACCATTACTAATTATTAGTTTGGCTGGAACAGTAATTGGTAATTTACTGGCTGGAACAGCGCCCAATGCTGGAGTACTATTTTTCGCCAGATTTTTAGATGGAGTAACTGGCGGAAATATCTCAGTTGCTCAAGCAGTAATCTCTGATGTCACAACTCCAGAAAATCGAGCTAAAGGGTTTGGAATCTTTGGAGCATCATTAGGATTAGGTTTTGTGATCGGCCCAGTGTTGAGTTTAGTTGCTCAAAGAAGATCGCTCGGTACAGCATTTTTAGTAGCAGCAGCAGTTGCGGCGATCGCGCTAGTTTTAACAATATTCTTTTTGCCAGAAACACTAGAACAGAGAGCACCTGATCCTAATAATAGAAAAATTTTCGACTTGGGTTTACGAGACTTACTGATTGGCTTAACTTTACCAAGATTGGGAATCCTGTTTATCATCAATCTTTGTGTGGGTACGACATTTACGCTATTTACATTTGCCTTCCAGCCTTATTACCTCAAGGTTCTAAATCAAGATATGGCATCTTTGACTTGGCTCTTTTTCGCCATTGGAATAGTTGGCGTTGTTGTCCAGATCCAAGGTGTGAAAATCATGACTAGATACATGAGCCTGGTCAAAATTTTATTCGTGGGACTATTCTTTCGGAGCTTGTCTTTTCTACTAATGCCTGTTATTCCTGACATTCATTTTTTCCTAGCAATTAGCATCCTATTTGCGTTATTTAACTCTCTCGTCCAGCCAATGATTAGCACATTAATTTCTCTGAATACTAGTCCAGAGGAACAGGGGAAGATGTCTGGTTTAAATGCGTCATATCTAAGTATCGCCAATGGAATTGGCCCAGTTATTGCTGGATTGATGGTGAATCAAAAGAATCCGGCAACTTACGGATATCCATTATATTTAGCAGGGATTTTTACTTTTATCGTGTTGTTTTTTGCCGTTCGTAGTCGTCGCAAGTACACACCTAAAGCTGTTTAATGATTGTGTTTTAACTAGGTAGACGAAATGTTTATTAGATAGAAATTGCGTAAATCTTAGCTGATGGGCACTGTCCACCCTACTAGTCTGTTGCCGTCTATATCTACCACGTTTTAAGTTGTACAATGTAGAACGATCTTAGTTAGTGATGTTGGGTTTCATTCTTCAGCCCAACCTACAAATTCTAAAGCCTAAAGCCCAAAGCCTAATACCTAAAGCCTGATACTTGTGGACGGATTTATTAACTTAAACAAATTGCCAGACTGGACTTCTCATGACTGCGTTGCTAAAGTGCGGCGAATTTTGGGGACGAAAAAAGTTGGACATGGGGGGACGCTCGATCCTGCGGCTGTGGGAGTATTGCCGAACGCGATCGGCAAGGCTACGCGACTATTACAATATTTACCAGTTGGAAAAGCGTATCGAGCGATTATTCGGTTTGGTGTAGAAACTACCACCGATGATCTAGCTGGAGAAACAATCTACTCTCAACCAACACCAAATTTGACCCTTACGCAGATTCAGGCGGTGATACCTGAATTCATCGGCGAGATCGTCCAAACGCCGCCAATGTATAGTGCAATTCAAGTTAATGGACAGCGGTTGTATAAGCTAGCCCGCGCGGGAGAAGTTATCGAAGTACCTACCCGTCAAGTCCAGATCGATCGAATTGAAATTCTCAATTGGACACCAGGTGACTTTCCCGAACTTGAGGTGCAGATTGCTTGTGGTGGGGGTACATATATTCGATCGATCGCCCGCGATCTGGGCGCGAGGCTAGGGACTAGAGGAGTTTTAGCCTTTTTAGAACGAAATGCCAGTTGTGGGCTGCAATTGGCAGATAGCATTACCCTGGCAGAATTAGAACAGCAGCAGCAAGCTGGTACTTTTCGACCAATTTCAGCCGAGTTGGGATTACCCCATTTATCGACGATTACCCTGATAGATGCGGACTTAGTTAAGTACTGGAGTCAAGGGAAACGGCTACCCGTTGATTCGCTACCGCTAACGCCGCCAAATTCGAGGCTGAGCGGCTATGTCAAAATCAGCGGGGAAGATCGGTGTCTGGGGATTGGGGAGATTCGGGAGATTGAGGGAGAGCGTTTACTAGTGCCGCAGGTGGTGTTGTTCTAAGTGGTATGTCTGTCACAATTACACTCGATCGATTCAGTATGCTAGAGGGTCGAGGTCGATCATTGATAGTGCTATGATAATTTTTCAGCTATTGCTACTGCTTGGGTTCGTTCCATGTCTAGAGAATCTAGGCGGATGAACCCCGCTGCTGAATGTCAATATTTTGCCGTTAATTTAATTCACTTTGAGGACGATCGATGCTTGTTTCTCCCGATTCTATCACCGAACTCGAACCAGCACCTGAGGCGATTCCCGAACTAGAAATTATCGCAGCTCTAGAAAATAACAGCGATCTAAACTTCGACTTACCCGATCCTGAAGATGATGCGGTAGGAGAATTTGATTTTCGGCAACGAATCGATGATGCCTGGACAGTTTGCGACAGATTCGATCTACAAACTGAGATCTGGCGGGGACGGATCTTGCGGGCAGTCCGCGACAAGGAGAAAAAAGGTGGTGATGGGCGGGGACAAGGATTCCTTAACTGGCTCAAGGATCGGGAGCTAAGCAAGAGTCAAGCCTATGCCTGGATTGAACTTGCGAATAGTGCTGATACTCTGCTCGAAAATGGCGAACTCTCGCCGTCTGCGCTGAGAAATTTTAGTAAACGGGCTTTTGTAGAGACTGCTAAATCTTCACCCGAAGTCCAGCAACTAGTAACCGATGCGGCTGAACGCGGCGATCATATTACTCGGCGGGAAGTCCGCCAGCTATCCGATGAATGGTTGGCAATGAGTTCGGATTTGATCCCTGATGAAGTCAAGGAACAAGCCGCTGCTGGAGCCACTCCACCGCGCTTTATCGCGCCCCTAGTCAAGGAAATGGAGAAACTACCCGAAGCACATCAAATTGCGATTAGGGACGAAATAGCTGCCAATCCTGATCTTGACAATATTAAGCTCGTTACCAGCAATGCGCGGAGTTTGTCGAAGTATCTTGATGCTGGGGCACAAGTACAAGTGTTAAATGATTCAAAGGTAGATTTAGCTACCGCGCTCGAAGAAGCGATGCGAGTCGGATGTCTACCTGTCGCCGCTGATGTCCTCAAACAAGCTGCTCAGCTCGAACAAACGATGACGAAGTTCTATCTCACTTGGAAGCGACTGGGAAGCTTAGTTGACAGATTATATGTTGATACAGGTGCCAGTACGCCGAACTTGCGATCGCTCATTTCCTGCGTCGAGCGTCTGTCCAGCGAAATTGTGGAAGTGCCCCTCGATGATAGTGGGGAAAATTCGATTCGATTGCGCGTGATGACTGGGGAGTAATAATCTATGAAAAAAGCTACTGTAATTGGATTGGGTCGATCGGGTATCGCTGCCGCTAAACTATTAATCAAGGATGGTTATGCAGTTACCCTTAGCGATAGCAATGATAATCCCGATCTCGAAACTCAAAAACAAGCGCTAGCACCACTCGGAATCAACGTTAAACTCGGTGACAAGTTTACGCCTACCACTGAAGACATCATCGTCGTCAGTCCTGGTGTGCCTTGGGATATTGCCCCCCTCGTTCAAGCCAGAGCAATGGGCATCGATACGATCGGCGAAATGGAATTAGCATGGCGATATCTTCAAGATATTCCCTGGGTAGCCATTACTGGAACTAATGGCAAAACTACGACGACGGCGTTGACTGATGCGATCTTTAAGGCGGCGGGATTAGAGACGATCGGCTGTGGTAATATCGGTTTTGCAGCGTGCGAGTTAGCCTTATTAGAAACAAAACCAGCCTGGATTATTGCTGAATTAAGTAGCTATCAAATCGAGTCTACTTTCACGCTTAAACCACAAATTGGGGTCTGGACGACATTAACTCCCGATCATTTGGCAAGACATAAAACTGTTGTTAACTATGCGGCGATTAAAGCTAAACTACTCCGCAGCTCTCAATATCAAATTCTGAACAGCGACGATCAATACCTACACAATCTGGGCGAGTCAGATTGGCAAGATGCTACTTGGACAAGTGTGGCAGGTAAACAGCATTTACAGGGTAATCCTGAGCAGGGAGTCTGGATTGAAGCTAACTGGGTGATGTTTCGTGGTGAAAAAGTTCTGCCTGGTGACTTGTTAAAAATGCCTGGAGATCACAATCTCCAGAACTTATTAATGGCTGTAGGTGTTGCTAAATTAGCAGGTATTGACAATAGTGCGATCGCATCTGCTGTCGCGACTTTTCCTGGCGTTCCCCATCGACTAGAATATATTTGCACTCATGCCGGAGTGGACTATATCAATGACAGTAAAGCCACAAATTATGATGCTGCTGATGTCGGATTAAATGCGGTTAAATCACCTGTAATCTTAATTGCTGGCGGTGAAGCTAAAGCAGGTGATGATCTAGCTTGGTTGAATACTATTAACAAAAAAGCCGCCGCCGTATTATTAATTGGTAATGCTGCGGGTCAATTTGCTGATCGACTAACATCCGTCGGGTATACTAGCTTTGAGATCGTCGAGACGATGGCAAATGCTGTGACTCGATCGCAATTACTGGCAAAGCAGCATCAAGCGAAAGTTGTCTTATTATCTCCTGCTTGTGCTAGTTTCGACCAATACAATAGCTTTGAGCATCGTGGTGATGATTTTCGGCAACTCTGTCAATTTTAGGAGCGCTATAGAGTAGAGGTGGATAGTTGATGGTGAATGGTGAAACACACCAAATCTTCTAGCCATCAAAGCGTTGGCGGTAGCGGAGAGTTTGCCCTGCAATAGCCTAGCAATGGGTAATCGCTGATAGAGTGGGAGAGAAGACAGCCTGATATCTATAGGTATATAAACTCACATCTTGCTAGCCATGTTCGACAACTTGCGCGACATCATTCGCCATTGGTGGATGGAGTTCACACTTCAAACCAAACTGATGGGAGCAGCCACTTTGGTGGTGTCGCTAATTGTTAGTGGCTGTACATTTTGGGCGGTAAATACGATTCAAACTGATGCCCGAATTAATGATACCCGCTTTGGGCGAGATTTAGGATTGCTATTGGCAGCGAACATGGCTCCACAGCTAGCTGAAAATGATCTCACCAGTGTCGCCAGATTCTCCAATCGGTTTTATCACAGTACATCTAGCCTCCGCTACATTCTCTATGCTGATGAAGCTGGTAATATTCGACTGGGTATTCCCTTTTCGGAATCCGAAGTCCAAAATTCGCTGATGATCGAGCGGCGGATTCACTTGCCGGAAAATAATGGCACGAAGGATGGTTTGCCATTAGTCCGCCAACATCAGACTCCTGAAGGGATCGTTACTGATGTATTTGTGTCGATCGAACATGAAGACAAGTTTCTCGGTACGCTAGCGATCGGCATTAATCCCAATCCTACCCTAGTTGCATCCACTGGTCTGACTAGAGATGTGACGATCGCCGTATTTGTATCGATTTGGGTGATGGTGCTGTTGGGTGCGGTATTCAATGCGCTGCAAATTACCAAACCAATTAAGGAATTGCTATCTGGAGTGCAAAATATTGCTTCGGGAAACTTTAAACAGCGGATCGATTTACCATTAGGTGGTGAATTAGGGGAGTTAATTGAGAGCTTTAATGAAATGGCTGAAAAGCTGGAGATATTTGAAGAACAAAATATCGATGAATTAACCGCCGAAAAAGCTAAGCTGGAAACCCTAGTTACGACGATCGCTGATGGGGCAGTGTTGATCGATAATAATCTCCAGATCGTTCTAGCCAATCCCAACGCCCGTCGCTTCTTTGGTTGGGATCATCTGGATTTAAATAGTACGAATATTCTGCATGTTCTACCTGGAAGTGTCTCTGCTGAACTGACTCGCCCCCTGTATCAGGTGGCTGCTGGCAAGCTAGAAGGTGAAGAATTTCGGATTACGCTCAGTCAACCCGTACATCGGACAATCAGAATCTTAATTACTAGTGTTCTCGATCCAGTCAAAGAAAATGTGCGGGCGATCGCGATGACGGTTCAGGATATCACTCGTGAAGTAGAATTAAATGAAGCTAAAAGTCAATTTATTAGTAATGTTTCCCATGAATTGAGAACACCATTATTTAATATCAAATCATTCATCGAAACGCTCCATGAATATGGTGATGAACTAAGTAAAGAAGAGCGGAGCGAATTTCTTGATACAGCCAATCGCGAAACAGATCGACTGACAAGATTGGTTAATGATGTCTTGGATCTATCAAAATTAGAATCCTCCCATACATATCCATTTGATGCCGTCGAATTGGATCGATCGATCGAACAAACCCTGCGCACTTATCAGCTTAATGCCAGAGATAAAGGAATCGAACTGTGTCAAGATATCGAACCCGATCTGCCATCGATCCTCGGCAACTACGATTTGATCCTCCAGGTGCTGGCAAACTTGGTCGGCAATGCCCTCAAGTTCACCAAACCGGATGGAAAGGTGACCATTCGCGCCCATCGGGTGCCATTGACCAGCGAGGCGGGAGAAGGTAGCACTTCTGCTGTAGTGAGAGTCGAAATTATCGATACAGGTATCGGCATCGATCCTGAGGATCAACGCGCCATCTTCGATCGATTCTTCCGAGTCGAGAACCGTGTCCACACCCTCGAAGGGACGGGATTGGGACTGTCGATCGTCCAGAATATCATTGCCAAGCACCACACCCAAGTTCACATTACCAGTGCGGTGGGCGTGGGCACCACTTTCTGGTTCGATTTAGCCATCCATCAACCGCAACTTCAGCAGGCAGAAAATCTGGAACTTGTAGCTGGTAATTAATTATCAATTGAGATGATGGTCGCCGTTGATGATCACGACTTGATCGATCGGTCGATCGACAACCAATCGCTCGGCGACACCACCAGGATTGATGCCATAGACAGCGCTACCATTGCTATAGATGATTTGACCATCTAGCCCAACATCAAACGCTAATACCCCACGCCCGATTACTTCTGGTTCCTGGTGGGGATACTGGCGGATCAGTTCCCATGAGCGGGGTACAAGTGCGGGTGAATCGGCATCGCCAAACTTGCAGTTGCGTTGAATTTCTGCCTCGACATCCACAAATCGACCTAGAAATAACATTTGGTGGCTGCCCGCTCGTTGCGCCTGAGGTGCTGCGGACAAAGCTCTGCCTGTATAGCGACGGGTAAAGTAATTCAACCACTCAAATACTGCCATCATCAACCGAGATGGCATCAGGATTGTATCTTTGAGGATTTGTAGAAACGCCACTCGCTGACGGAGGGGGCGATAGGGACGGCGGATATAGTAGAGGGTGCCATTACCCGCTAATTGGGGGCTGAGGAGGTCATATTTGGGGTCGCTGGCGAGGGTAATTACTTCCTGCCGATCAAAATCTAGCTGTTCGATCGTCGAATGCTTATGTTCGATCACTTGACCGTTACTATTGCGGCCCACTCCGGCGGACTGAAAGACGATCGCCTTACGCGCACCTGGAATCCACTTGGGGGCGAGATCGAGGGAGTCTCCTTCGGTTACTTCAAGTAATTGGACGGCATTTGCAGGCATCGTCGCAATATTGGCAGTACCATCTTTTCTGAGAGCAGCACAGGCAATGAGTTGATAACTAGGATTAAAATCAACTCGATCGATCTTGAAATCAGCGCTATGAAATAATCTTTTTTCTTTGGTTTTTGGGCGAGATGTCAGAGTCGCCGCGCTGCTGCCATTGAGAGCAATCGGTGACCGTTCGAGGCTAAATATCCCCCCAACTTCGCCAGCTTCTAGACTATAGAGCAATCGATCGGCACCAGTCGAGCAGATCCCCTGAACAGCCACCGAAACGACTCCTGAATCTGGTTGTTTAGGATCGCCCGATCCTCCCGCAGTCATCATACTTTTTTGCTTCCAGCCATTCCGCCGTTGTAGCTCAAATCCTCGCTGCTGTGCAGCTTGTCCAAACTCACTGGCGATCGATTGGACAGTTGTCTGACCCAATTTGAGGTACAGTCTACCTCCAGATAGGTATGCAAAATTAAAACTCATGGGGCGGTGTTCGGTAAGCGTTCGCTAGTCAGTAGTTCAGGTATCTCAAGCTACCTAAAGGTGCTGTTTATACTGTTCCCTAATCCCAGCTGAGAGTTGTCATTTTTTGAAAAAATTAAATTATTTGGGGTTGGGAGTTGGGAGTTGGGAGTTGGGAGTTGGAAGTTGGAAGGATCTGAATAGTAGCTGAACTTGCGCCGCCGAGTACTAGTGGGGAAATTCCGGCTAGATCGAGGATTTGGGG
>JANNDQ010000597.1:0-4365 GCA_031387965.1 Chamaesiphon sp. OTE_75_metabat_567 | reverse complement strand
ACCAAGGTCATCGAAAATATGACTAAGGTCATAACGATCGCGGCAGCAATCACATTAGGATCTACCTAAACATCAATCTCGTGATGATTAACTTTCCATCAATCTCACCCAAGATTCGGCGATCGCTACTAGTGATCGATTTGGCTAGTTTAGCAGTTAGTATTTGGTTCAATATCATGGAGCCAGAGCTGCAAAAATTACCATCGACGCTCGGTTATATCTTACTATTTACGATGGCGATCGCTCCATTTATTGGGATTTTACCTGTTGATAGATCTCTATGGCAAAAGCGAATCTATATTATACTTGCCCTAATAATTATTGATATTGCTAATCACCATCGATTATTTACCGATAATCTAAATTTTATCTTTCTATTCAAAGGATGTTTTCTATTACCGCGTTGGGAAATAGTTAGTATTTCAATTATGTCATTAACGATAAGTATTACTAGTTTTGTTGTCCGCGCTCCTGAGATATTTGAGCGCAGTCGGCAGCGAAATCTGGATGCCTATTTAGATTTAGCTAGGATTATTCCTAACTGGATTATTAGTTATTTTGGGGTCTGTATCTTTGTGTTGGTTTTGGGGAATGTCTGGGTGGAGGAGCAAAAGTCTCGCCAACGAGCTGACATTCTCGCTCAACAAGTTGAAAATCTAGCAGTAGATCTAGAGCGGAATCGGATTGCTCGTGATATCCACGATACATTGGGACATTCACTCACATCATTAGATGTCCAGATCGAACTTGCCCAAAGATTGCAAACAACAGAACCAGAACGAGCACAACAATCGATCGATATTGCTAAGAAGCTTAGTTCTCAAGCATTAGATAATGTCCGCCAAGCACTGGGAACAATGAAGCGATCGAACTTCGATCTCACCGAAGCAATTATCGCCTTAGCAGAGCATAATCAGCCGTTTCAAGTAGATGTAAATGTCCAGTTTCCCCAATTATCACTGCAATCGAGCTATCAACTCTATTGTATCGTCCAAGAATCCCTGACGAATATTCAGAAACATGCTCAAGCCGATCGAGTTACCATCACTGGATCGATTATTAGCAATGGGACAATTTTAGAGATCTGTGATAATGGTAAAGGTTTTAATCTCGATCGACCCCATGCTGGATTTGGACTAAGAAATATGAAAGAGCGGGTTCAATGTCTAGGCGGAGAGTTCAATCTAGATAGCGAGATCGGGGCAGGTACGCAAATTAAAGTATTCGTACCGATTTAATCTGTTCTTTCATTATCCACCAGCCACCAAGTTATGATTCGCCTATTGTTAGTTGACGATCTAGTGATTTTCAGACAAGGATTAGCTGCCCTAATTAATCTCGAACCAGATATTGAAGTGGTGGGGGAAGCTAGTAATGGTGAGGAGGCAATCTTATTTGCCGAAACACTGCGTCCTGATGTGATTTTGATGGATGTGCGGATGCCAATTTGTAATGGGGTGGAAGCAACTAAAGTGATTCATCAGCGATTTCCGTGGATTCGGATTATGGTATTGACGACGTTTGATGAAGATGAATATATCTGTCAATCACTCCAAAGTGGTGCCCTCGGTTATATCCTGAAAAGTACGCCCTCTCAACAGCTAGCTACTACAATTCGCAGTCTCGATCGAGGATTTGGACAACTAGATCCAGCGATCGCGCTTAAAGTATTTTCCCGTATTCCCAAACCCGCCTCCACGCCATCATCAACATTAGCAGTCTTAAATCGGCTCAATCACAACGAATTTGAAATTCTCAAACATATTGGTACCGGAAAAAGCAATCGCGAAATCGCCCTCGATCTGCATTTAACTGAAGGCACTGTCAAAAATTACGTCACGAATATTCTTGCTTATTTAAACCTCCGCGACAGACTCCAAATTGCTCTCTGGGTTTCCCAAAATCTCACAGGTTTTGATCGCGAGACTTAATATAATAGTAAAATCGAGTCATATCATACAATTCTTACCAATATTTGGATTAGCTTCCTGATCGATCTTCTAGTTTTAAAGTACCCCAGTTTTTACTGATAGGTGCAACTGATATTTGGGCACAATATGAATAAATTGAGAACGATCGAGCGATCGCACCCATGACCTTAATTTTCAAAGCCAGCCGTGGACAATTAATCTTTGCTTATATCCGATCAGGATTAACGATCGCGTTTGGTATTGCCCTATTCGTCTCCATCCCAGACCCCATCAAGTATGTGATGCTACTCTGTTCTTGTCTGATTGCGGTAGCTGGCCCGATCGAAGAAAACTACAATCGACTAGAGATCTCCGATCGATCTGTGACCCTTAGGACTATATCAAAACGCTGGTCTGTGCCCTTGAGCCAAATCAAAGATTGGAAAATCAAGGGCGGGACTGATACTTTCCATTCTCTACATATTTTTACCCATGATGGTCTCGAATACTGTGTCCTCGGACTGACTAGTTTCGGTGTGCGCGATTCAAATCAGATCGGAAAAGCACTTGCCAAATGTTTGCGGAATCACCGCCGAAAAAAATGAATGAAGTTCTTTTTATAATTTTTGCACTAGTTTTCTTGTCAATTGTCATCGTTCTTTTATCTGCTCTTTTTGGACTCAAGCCTTCTGGCGGTTCAAATGTGTTAGAAGAGCTAGCGACAAAGCATCAAGGTAAACTGTGTTCACTCAATTTTGGAAATTCAGCAGTGGAATTGCCTTTACCCTTTGGCTCTATGCTCGTTGGCGTGTGGAATAGGTCGATGTTAGGAACTAGTCGTTCAAGTGCTAGAGCAACTATCAACATTGAATCCACATCTTTTCAAGATCTGCCTGAATTCATGATTCACTCGAAGTTTGCACTATCTTGTGGAGGTGTTCATGGGTTCAAAAAAGTAAGCTCTACAGATCCTGCTATCGACCCAAAATTCAACCAGAAGTGGTGTGTCTTTGTACGTCCTGAAGTTTCATCTCAACAGGCTAATACTCTTTTGCGGCAGCTAAGTTCTCCACTTATTAATTTGCGTCGCCAAGCACTAAGTCCCCAGTGGGACATCGTAAATATCTCCTATCGAGATCAAAAAATAAATTTTGTGTTCTCTAAGCCGATTGATTCTATTAATACCTTAGAGGTTTTAATGCAAGCATCCGTTGAGTTTGTGCAAGCTCTGACATAACTATTTTGTTGTAAAATCACAGCAAACAGATTAACAAAAAGGTCTATACTCAATCGCCACATGAAAATATTGATGCAGCCGATGGTTGAGAGATTTGGCTAGTATTAATATCATAGTCTCAAATAGCAGAATACCCATGCCAACTAAATTTCGATTAATTACCATTCCCGTCAGTCATTACGTTGAGAAAGCACGGTGGGGACTCGACTACTTGCAAATCCCGTTTCAAGAATTGGCACACATGCCGCCATTTCATCAGGGAGCTACTAAAAAGTATGGCGGCACAACTGTCCCTATTTTAGTTACAGATCAAACTGTGCTACTTGACTCTACAGATATATTGCGATATCTGGACACCCTCAATCCTGGAAAGTTATATCCTGCCGAGCCAGAATTACAAGAACTCACGACAGAGCTAGAAACATTATTTAATCTCAAGTTAGGTGTACATACCCGTCGCTGGGGATATTCGCACATTCTCACCCGCGAACTGATCTATCCCCGCTGGACATTTGATGTACCGTTTTGGGAAAAGTTAGTATTCCCGATCGTCTTTCCCCGAGCAGTGCCCATTGTCCGCAAAAGTTTTGATATTACCGCAACATCAGGGGCGGAATCATATCAAGAAATTGAGCAAGTATTCGATCGAGTCAACCAAGTTCTAGCAGATGGACGCAAATATCTGCTCGGAGACAGATTCTCAGCGCTGGATATTACCTTCGCGGCACTAGCTGCCCCAATCCTCCAACCATTGGAGCAGCAGATCGCCCCGTCAGCAATAGAGTCACTCCCCGCTCAGATGCAAACTGATATTCGCGGCTCTCGCGCCACTCCAGCGGGTGAACTTGGCTTGCGTCTATACCGAGAAAATCGACATAGATCGAGTTGATGAATCGATGTTAGCTAGCCCCAAAGCCGCCACCACCAGGAGTTTCGATCGAGAAAATATCTCCCGCACTCATCTGCACTTCAGCTTTACTGGCTAACAATTCTATCGATCCATCTTGTCGTTCAATCTGATTTCGCCCGACAGCGCCTGACTCACCACCCGCCAGTCCAAAGGGTGGAATCGATCGATGTCCAGAGAGAATACCCATCGTCATCGGCTCCAGACAGCGGATGCGGCGGATCACCCCATTGCCGCCGGAATATTGACCAGTTCCGCCACTATTTGAGCGAATCTGGAAACTCTCCAATCGGACTGGAAACCGCAGCTCT
>JANNDQ010000596.1:0-1730 GCA_031387965.1 Chamaesiphon sp. OTE_75_metabat_567 | reverse complement strand
CGCCAAACATTTCGCTTTTTTGAGTGGAGTTGGAATGCTGCGGACAGATTAGCCTTTACGGAAGTATTGGCAACGGGGAAACCCCTAGAAGCAGATATGGAGGAAGTGTATCAAGTGTTTGGGATGGAAACCAAGGAAGTTGGTACGGTAGAAGCTTATCTCCAAGAATATTTCAGCCGGATTATGCGGAAACTCAAAGAGCTGGATTACGAGAAAAATAAGCAAAAAGAAATCCAAGCAAGCAAGCAGAAGAAGAAAAAGATGATGTACTAGTCTAGGCTTTAGGCTTTAGGGTCAGGATGAGAACTTTTAGTTGGCACTTGACCCTGAACTAATTCGGTGCGGCTAATATGCGATAATTATGGATACCTCACACTTAATCTAGTGATTACTGGCATCCTTAAATTGATCGATGCTATGGCATCAGCAATCTGTAAGTGAGAATATTTGAAGTAGGACTGTATCCGTGCCAAAAGTAGGCATCATCTATAACGAGGGTAAACCCGTTGCTTGTCGGATTGCTCAGGAGATCGACGATAAGTTCACAGCTTTGGGCTGGGAAGTCTGTACTGCCGCCGCCAAAGGTGGAATTTTGGGATATTGCCAATCAGATCGACCGATTACCCATCGCCCGATCGATTCGCTCTGTCCGCCTGGATTTGATGCAGATCTAAGTTTTGCGATCGTCCTTGGTGGGGATGGAACTGTCTTGGCTGCATTTCGGCAAACTGCCCCACGCGGAATTCCTCTGCTGACAGTGAATACTGGACACATGGGGTTCCTGACCGAAACCTACGTTAATCAGCTGCCAGAGGCGATCGAGCGGTCGATCGCGGGTGATTATCAAGTTGAAGATCGGGCGATGTTGACGGTGCAAGTCTGGGAAGGCGATCAGCTATTGTGGGAAGCTCTGTGTTTAAATGAAATGGTGATTCACCGCGAACCACTCACTAGTATGTGTCATTTTGAAGTGACTGTCGGTAGACATGCACCTGTAGACATTGCTGCTGATGGGGTGATCCTCGCCACACCGACAGGTTCTACCGCCTATTCGCTCAGTGCTGGTGGCCCCGTAGTTGCACCTGGAGTAGCCGCACTTCAACTAGTGCCAATTTGTCCCCACTCTCTCGCCTCTCGCGCTCTGGTATTTTCAGATACCGAACCCGTGATTATCAATTCTGCCAACCCGAATCGACTCGTGATGGTAGTAGATGGCAACGGCGGCTGTTACATCCGCCCTGAATTTACGATCCGGATCGCTAGATCCATCTATCCTGCCAAGTTTATCCGCCTGCAACCGCCTGAATATTTCAAAATTCTCCGCGAAAAACTCGGCTGGGGACTACCTCATATTGCTAAGCCGACATCAGTGGAATTACCGTGAAGGGTGGATAGTGAATTGTGGATAGCCACAAATATTTACTAGTTAGATATTAGTTGAAACTGGTGGGCAGTGCCCACCCTACGAATTTTACTATTAGCTGGAACTGGTGGGCAGTGTCTACAAATTCCACCTGTTTTGTCTCCCTCCAAAACTCTACAATTCACTATTCACTATCCACTATTCACTATTCACCATCCACAAATTTATGACTGAAACTACACCCATTGTCCTCGTGGAAAACGATCCGATCTTGGCTGAGCGGATTAGTTTTGATTTGAACAAGGCTGGCTATCAGGTGTCGATCGCTGATAATGCTAGAATCGGCTTGGAACAAGCTAAAAAGTTG
>JANNDQ010000512.1:0-4026 GCA_031387965.1 Chamaesiphon sp. OTE_75_metabat_567 | reverse complement strand
GCTTGAGCGATCGCCACAAACTTGAGATCGCTCAAGCCATTCATCAACAATGTCCAGCAGTTACGATCGAAATTATCCCAAACTGTAGTCACAATATCCATTTCCAGCAATCACAAATCTGGATTCAACAGTTGCTGAATCAATCGAATCACTCCTGATTCCCTGCTTGACGGACAAAAGTCTTGAAACGAGGAAAATTCGTAGGTTGGGTTGCGCGGAGCACTAGCGCAGCATCTCCGTCAGGGGATAACCCAACTAACACTCCAACACCTTGGAAATGTTGGGTTGTTTCCTTTCCTTCTCTCCGAGAGGCTTCGCCAACGGAACGCTTCGCGAACGGAAAGGCTGTGCCTATGGCAGGCTTACGCCAACGCCAACATTCTTCAACCCAACCTACCCGAAAAGATTTGTCCATCAATTAGCCTGATTCCACAAGCGCTCTAATTGCTGTTGCCAAGCTGACATCATCTCCTTGCGAATGTCTTCACTCGTGCCGAGATCGCCGAGAATCCCTTCTGAGTAAAATCTGTCGAGCGTTTGCATTGTTTGGGCGAGGGTATCACCACGTTGTTTAGCGATCGTGACGATTGCCTGGACTTGCTTTGTGGCAAAATTCTGAAATGCTTGGTCAATGCCGACCCGTTTGAGATCGATCAGACGATCAATCGCCGCACTAAAATCTGCGCTGACTAGTCCAGCCATACTGTGCTGCCACACGCCCCACAAAGCACCCTGACTAATGGCATAACGGGTCTCTAAGGTCGCATCAAAGTTAGCAGCGAGGAATTCCTCCACAAAGGTCATGGCTTCGGCTGCGGGGGCGATCGGCACCAATGCTCGCACCCAGGATTGTTGAGCCGAGAGGATCACTAGCAGCCGATAATCTGGGGTATCGATCTGATAGGAATCTGGATCGGCAATTTTAAAGCTACTACCAAAGCGGCTAGTCAGAACTATTTGAATGTCTTCAGGAGTCACAGAATCATTAGGTAATGGGCAGATTGTCGATCGGTTGTGAGAGCGTAAATGATTTGCCCTTACCCCCATTGAGCAATGTCTACTCTCTAGCTGTCAACTTCTTCTTGATACTCAAGTTGAACTTGTTTCACAGGTTGAGGTAGATCGATCTTTTGAGCTGGCTCAGGGATATTTAACTTCTGTGGTTGATATTCAGGCGACTTAGTATCTTCACCCCACATGTCATCCTCAAGGGTGACTAGATCTTCATCATCTAGTTGTTTTGCTGGGATGGGGATTTGCGTGTAGGCGACATCTTCGTACACTTTCGCCTGACGGGGTTGCTCCCGACTCTTATCATTCCAGTTTTCGCCCTCATCGTCATCGTAATATAGGGGTTCGGCTTGCTGAAGTTTCTGAGGTAGGGGGGCAGATTCGATTTCCTGCCAATTCTCATCCTCCCACACAGGTTGGGCGACTGGTGGGGCGGCGCGGACGATTGGGACAGGCGGGCTAATGGGAGTACCCGCCGCTAGTTGGTTTTCAGGGCGGACTACCGCAGGGCGATAGCTGTACTCATCTTCCCACGGGGCTTTACCGAGTCCGATTCGTTCGAGGAAACCAACTGAGAGCTGTTCGAGGCGTTCTTCGGAGCCTTCAAACACGATCAGCCGATTGGGTCCACTACTGACGACTTCATCGATCGAGAATTCATAGGTACTGATCACATTATCAGGAATCAGGGGTAATCCGATCGCCGCGATAATAATCGAAGTGAGCTTACCATCGTCACAGCTAAATTTGAAGCCTCGCACCTTGCCGAGCATATCGCCAGTTTCGGTAATCACTTCGCAGTTGATTAGATTAGTATAGGCTTCGGGGTCAAGATCCTCGATCACCTCATCATTGGGAACGAGAATTACATCTCCCATTTTCTCGATCGAGGACAAGAACATATACTTGACTAGTCCCCCTGGCGCTGCTAGCCAACCATCGCGCAAGCCCAGTGCCGCCACCTCCCGACTGTCGATATCTACGAGCAGCTCCTTGACAATCCCCAGCCGCTTGCCAGTATCCTTGGCAATGACTTGAGTATCGATCAGATCGGAGCGTTGACGAATCAGTTCGGGTGTCATATTACCAGCTTAGAATGCAGAATACGGGGTGCAGGACGATCGATCTGCCATTTCTATTTTATCTTGACCGACGATCGAATCCATTGTACGGTTTTCTCTACCACAAATTTTCGTTCGCGAAGTGCGTGAGTTGGGTTTTGCTCCGCGCAACCCAACCTACAAACTTTCTATTTACTATCCACTATCCACTATTCACCAAAACACTAGCAACTGTATTTTGATGCAAGATCTAAGATTACTGACTTTGAGCTGGCTGAGTAATCAATCCTTGACCTGCACTAGAAGTTGCAAATCCCAAAAAGGCTTTAACCGCATCACTAGGCTGACCTTTGTAAACGTAAGCCAGCGGGCGTTTATAGGGATAATTAGCGGCTGAAGGCAGAATACCATCGATCGCGATCGATCGCACCGTTGACTGATTGGCAACTTGAGCAAAAGTTGCATAACCAATTCCATCTTCACCCAAAGCTTGCAGCAGCGGCGTAGTCGCATCCCGCTCTAAGATCTTGAACTTACCGCCAGTCCCAAATTTTTTGCCTTGCAGTCCAATTTCCTGAAAAGCTTGATGAGTACCACTGTTAGTTGGTCGCAAAATCGGTCGAATTGGTAGTGATTTACCGCCCACTTGTGACCAATTAGTCATTTCACCCGTGAAGATTTTAGTAACTTGATCAGTGGTTAGTCCCGTTCGCAGCTCATTATTATTCCCAATCACGATCGCGATTTTATCTTGGACAATTGGCACTGCCGTGAAACCTTGAGCTTTTTCGTCGGCAGTCAATTCCCGCGAGATACCAGTAAGATCGATTTTCCCAGCAGCAAGATCGGTTAAGCCCTGACCAGAACTAGACGCTCCATTTATCGCCTGAACACCAGGAAACTTTTGCTCAAACCCTATTTTCAAGGACTGGGTAATCTGCGCCATACTGGTGGCACCACTGATCTTGAAAACAGTTCCCGCTGGCACTGTAGCTGGTGCGTCGAAGGGCACTTTAATTTCAGAGTCTGGTTGACCACTGTTGGTATTATTTGGACTGGTGGCAATATTTGGAATCGGTATCGGTAAGTTAGATCTATTTGTAAATAAAGCATACCCACCACCAGCTAAAGCCAGCGCTCCAGCAATGTATGCGATCGGCGGTAGACCTTTGTTGGAACTACTCATAAAATCTTTAATTAGGGGGTAAGTTAGGATTAATCTTCTTTAATTTTGCCAGCCGTTCGTTAACTTTAGCTTGGATTTCGGCATTACTATCTTCATCGGTTAGTTCAGAGCGATTGCGGGATATGTCGGCGACGAGTTTTTGCTGCATTTCATACTCAGTCGCCTGCATCTGGGCATTGTCTAGAGTAGATTTGGCAGAACCACCATCGAATTCATCGTTAACTCGCGCAATTTCTCGCAGGGCAGTATTAACGCGGGATAAGTCGCGAGTATTTTGAATTTCGGTGCGATATCGATCTACTTCTAACTGCTCCTGAGTCAACCGATTTTGAGAACTGATTAATAACTCTTCCACTTGATCGATCTGAGCATGAAGTTGTTCTAATAGTGTTTCCTGTTGAATCACTTTTACCAGTGTCAACCGCGCATCTCGATCTCGTCCTTTCTTGGCTGCAATCTCTGCTTCTCGCTCCAAGCGGTGGATCTCTTGAACCTTCTGCTCATATTGAACTTGCAATTTTTTGTAGGAGCTAGCTTGCTGCCCGACCGCAGCAGATAAGCTAGCCACAGATTGAGCCATCAGCGCCAGCGAACGCTCGGCAATCGCCAGCGTGTCTTCTTGAGTCGGCGGCAGTGCAACGGGAGGCTCTTTGCCCCACAACCAGTCCCAGACATCCATTGTCACTTTACCAGCGCGCTCCCCCATCAACCAATTCGCAAAGTTTTGACCTTTCATCTGTCTGGAATTTAGAAGCTGATTTGGTTTAG
>JANNDQ010000389.1:0-2208 GCA_031387965.1 Chamaesiphon sp. OTE_75_metabat_567 | reverse complement strand
CCTTGAGGTTCGATTTGGGTGTAATGTTCGATCGCTTCACCCACATTTCCGCGCCAAAATTCTTCATGTAATTTAGTTAATTCTCTGCCAATTACTAGCTGTCGATCTAGCCCAAATGTCGTCCCAAAATCTGCTAAAGTTTGGCGTAAACGGTGGGGAGACTCATAAAATACGAGGGTACGATCGTCCCCACAGACAGCCTCTAATCGCTGTTTTCGCTCTTGCCCTTTGGCTGGCAAAAAGCCCTCAAATCCAAACCTGTCGCTCGGCAATCCTGAGGCACTCACAGCCGTAATTACTGCCGTCACACCTGGAATCGGAATCACCCGAATTCCCGCAGCAACGCAAGCAGCAACAATCAAATAACCAGGATCGGAAATTCCTGGCATCCCCGCATCGGTGACGAGTGCGATCGACTTACCAGCTTCCAGTTGACTAATTAGTTCGGGAATCCGCTGTTGTTCGTTATGCTGGTGATAGCTAATTTGTGGTGTTTTAATCTGAAAGTGATGCAATAATTTTCCAGTATGGCGCGTATCTTCAGCCGCGATCGTATCGACATCTTGCAATACCTGAAGCCCCCGCATCGTCATATCCCCCAAGTTCCCAATCGGTGTACCAACTAGATAGAGCGTGTTACCAGTGACTTCGTTAGACATGTGTTTGTGGGTAGGGATCGGCTGTCAGCGGGGTGTCTCTAAACTAGCGATCGAATCGGCGATCGAGTCAGTATTCACCAAGTACAATCTAGATCTTGCCACAATTGCGGGACTAGCAACAGTCGATACCAAAGCAAATGAGTCAGGATTAGTTGAATATTGTCGGGAGTCGGGTTGGTTTTTAAAAATTTACAGTCCAGAACGGCTAAATTCCGTCGCGGTTACTGATCCATCTCAATTAGTATCTGGATTAATTGGTACTGCAAGCGTCGCCGAAGCAGCCGCTCTATGTGCCGCTCAAACAGATATTTTATTAATACCCAAGCAAAAATTTCGACTCGATGTTGGTTCGGGATGGGTGACGATTGCGATCGCACGCAGCAAATAATTAGTAGGGTGTGTTATCGCGAAGCGTAACGCACCAACTAGCTTCTTCTGCACTGGTGCGTTATCCTGCGGAGTAACACACCCTACAACTGTTGTTGAACTATTTGGTAATGTTCAACTATTGGAAACGGATCGTAAAAATGATGCAATAATGATCGCCATTCTTGATACTCTGGAGAGCCTCTAAATCCAAATGTATGGTCTTCAAGCTTTTCCCAGCGTACCAAGAGAATGTAGCGATCGCAATTTTCTAAACAGCGTTGGAGTTCGTGCGAAGTGTATCCTGGCATCGCCATAATAATTTTTGAAGCTAGTTTGAAAGCAGCTTCAAATTTATCAGCTAAACCAGGTTTAATGTCGAGAATAGCAACTTCTAGAATCAAGTTATCAAATACCTGTTTTCTAGTTTAACGGCACGGCATACCAGACTGATTAATTGCGATCGGACTGGGGATCGGACTACCAATGATCGAGGTGCCACAGGTAGATTGAATTACGCGGGGATAGAGCGTTGGCTGGGTAAAGATGACGGTTGGCTGGGGATAACGACGGTTCCGATAGCCATTGCCACCATAGAATGTATTTGAGCCTGGAAAGTAATTACTATTGGAATAAATATTCGGTGATACTGGAACAACGATCGTTGTTGTTGTCACAGTTCCATTGGCGTAACCAGATGCTTCTGGAAGAGATGGAACGTAAATAGTAGTTGAAGAATAACCAGTCGAAGGAAAAGGCTGCAAGAAAACACCTTGTGCTCGAACTGATTTTACTGCAAACAAAGTAATAACTGTTGTGGCGATCGCTGCTAAAAAAATGAGATTTTTCATGATTAACCGTCAGTGAAAATAGTTCACTAGCTGTAATTGTGATTGATACAACGATCGCTCATTTATGACAGTGACTTTGCCCAATCTTGCGCCCAGGCGAGAGTTTGATGCACCTGCTCGATCGTCGCTGCTTCGCAATAGAGTCTGAGTACTGGCTCGGTACCACTAAATCGAATTAGTAGCCAACTATCATCAGCTAAATTAAATTTGTACCCATCCGCTAAATTACGATCGCGTACCTCTATGTTAACAATTTTGTCAAATGGTTTGCTCTCTAATTCAGCCATTAGGCGCGATCGCACATCCATATTTGCCAAATGTAGATCTACTCG
>JANNDQ010000378.1:0-1577 GCA_031387965.1 Chamaesiphon sp. OTE_75_metabat_567 | reverse complement strand
AACATAATTGCCTCGGTTACATAGCTACTTCAGGCGAAAATCACTCTAATTTTAGGATTATTATTCAACCTAGTCAAGGAAACTATACTGTAATCGGTTGATGTATCAGCCTTCCTAAATAGCGATTAGGCTGTGCCTCCGCTATACGAACGGCTTGAGCGAAGGCTAATAACTCGATCATAACCATTCTTCTCCAAATTAGACAATCTCGATTTACTCCCATCCCAACCCCCGATCAAAAGCGAAAACCGATTGGGATCTACGAGCAGTTACTAATCTTAACCAATTGCAAAGCCGCTGTACTCCCGCGCATAAGGTGCTTGAAAGCCTAGCACAATATCTTCTTTGGCTACGCCTCTATCCATTAAAGCTTGCCCGATCTGCATTTCAGTCATGTTCTGTTGCACCCAGATTTTGCCATTGATGATGTCTAGATGCAAGTCACAATCATAGACTCGCCGATTGCTACTCCAACCAATATCCATCACCTGATAGCGATCATTTTCTCGATCGAAGATCGTTTGGGTTTGAACATCACCATTTGAAATCGGTACAGCAGCATATTCTCGCAGCACATCTTGTACAATTTGACGATACTTTACTAGTTTATCCATCTTTCAATCACCTCACTCACTGGTTCATAGACAATTAGTTTAATTTGATAACGCTCTACCGAAATTTTTAAGAACTCTTTCTGGAAGAACGCTTCATAAATTAATGTTGGGATTGCTAAATACAAAGAGCGATCGATATTATTTAGAATAAGCTATCAAAGCAGACTTGTGTATCCCGATCGGCTTATAGTAAGTGAACCATTATATCGATCGCCGCAAACTTTCCCTATGGCAGTCAGTATTTCCCTCAATTCGGTCAAACAACTTCTCCGCAACCGTCGCGATCCGCTGTCCGCCCGATTGCTCGGATTGGGATTGATGATTAGTATCAGTTTTGTGGCGATCGCTATCTTCGCACCACTGCTACAATCGATCGGCATCCTCCAAGATCCTCAAGATCTCCTCGGTAGCTCGATGCCACCCTACAACCCGATCAATCAGGCTCCATCGGCGCAACATTGGTTTGGGACTAGTCGCGAGGGCTATGATGTGTTTGCGCGGACGCTGTTTGGCACTCAGGCGGCTCTACAGGTAGTGATACTGGCAACTTTGATGAGTTTGCTCATCGGAGTACCGTTGGGCATGATTAGCGGGTATTTGGGCGGTAGACTCGATCGGATTCTACTATTTGTGATGGACACGATTTACACGTTACCAGGGCTGCTATTATCGGTAACACTGGCGTTTATTGTCGGCAAAGGTGTCTTCAATGCCGCGATCGCACTAAGTATTTCCTATATTCCCCAGTACTTTCGGGTGGTGCGAAATCAGACGGCTAGTCTCAAGACGCAAATGTTTGTCGAAGCAGCTCAGGCACTGGGTGCATCGACTAGTCATATCTTAAAAAAATATCTGTTTGGCAACGTTGTCCAAAGCGTCCCCGTTCTATTTACGCTCAATGCTGCCGATGCAATTTTGGTATTGGGTGGTTTAGGTTTTCTTGGCTTGGGTTTACCCGATGAA
>JANNDQ010000377.1:0-3817 GCA_031387965.1 Chamaesiphon sp. OTE_75_metabat_567 | reverse complement strand
GAGGTTTCTACTTGGTCGATGGTGGCGGTGGAAATCGATTTGAGGAACGCATCCATTTGATTGGAGAGTTCGATAATCTGTTTCAAACTGGTTTTGGTTTGTTCGACAGATTGGGTACCTTCGACAACCTGAGTGGTGCTGAGTTCCATCGCTTGAGCTACCGCGCTGGTTTCGCGTTGAATGGTTTCGACGATTTTTTCGATTTCTTTGGTTGCTGCGGCGGATTGGGCGGCTAGCTCCCCAACTTCTTCCGCTACGACTGCGAAACCACGTCCTTCTTCACCCGCCCGTGCTGCCTCGATACTTGCGTTAATCGCGAGCAGGTTGGTTTGGAGAGCGATTTGGTCGATCAGTCCGGTAACTTTAGAAATCTGCTGTGAGGATTCACCCAGACGTTTTACTTTCTTGGCTGTTTCGGAGATCGTTTCGCGCAGCTGGACGATACTTTGCACCGTCCGTTCCATCGCTTGACCACCGATTTCGGCGGTCGAGGCGGCGGATGTCGCCACATTTGCCGCTAGACGGGCATCTGTAGCCACTGATTCGATCGAAATGGTAACTTTCTCGATTTTTGCCAAGGTCTGCTGAATCTGGTCTGCTTGCTTGGTCGCCGCATCGGTTAGGAGTCGAACTTCGGATTCGTTCTCACCGACTGAGCCGTTTACTTGTCCTGCGGCAGTTTTTACCGTGGTTACAATCTCGCGGAGACTTTCAATAATCGAGTTAAAGAAGTCACCGACGATCGCGATTTCCCCGTCACTAATTTCTGAACGTACTGTTAAGTCACCATCAGAAGCTCCTTCAATTTCTGTGAGTAACCGGAACAGTTCTTTTTGACGATTTTCGTTTTCTTGCTGAGATATTTTGGCACGTTGACCAGATGCTTCCGCTTCATACTGACTCCGCTCAGTCGCCGCGAAACCACCTAAACAAGAGGCGATCGGATTGGCAAACTCAGTTAGATACAGAGTTTCCCAATCTTCCCACTGATGAGTATTCGCGCAGTGGTGAGCAACAAGCAATCCGAGCAGGTTATTACCTTGAAGAATCGGTACAACCAGGTTGGACTTAACTTGTAGCTTGGCGAGTAATTCCAAGTAATCGGGATGATAGTTACCTGTGAGTGCATCAGCCTCAACCGTAGCTTGACCTTGACGATAGGACTCGATCTCTGCTGGAGAGATACTCGCAGCACCAAGTTGCCGATCGAGCGCTTTGACCACAGCTGGTAGGGCTGATTCTCCAACGATATGACCGCTGCGATCGGGATAGAAGCGATAAACCGCTACTCTGTCGGCAGCAAGTTTGATCCGCGCTTCTTCGAGGATATAGCCCAGTGGGGTGGACATTTCTTCGGTGGTTTGAGCACGAGAAATACTGGAGAGCAACTGCTCACGGACGGCTTTGTCTCGCTGTTTGGTGGCTTCGAGCTGTCCCCGCTCAGAGATGACGAATCCACTGAGGGAAACACCAATCTGTTCGGCAAATTTGGTCATGTAGATGCTTTCCCACTCTTGCCAAGCATGAGATTGCTGACAGTGGTGAGCGACTAATAGTCCTAGTAAGTTACCGTTTTGGACGATCGGCACAATCAGGTTGGCTTTGATATTCAGGCGAATCAGTAGGCTCTTATGATCGGGGTGATAGTTGCCCTCGACGACGTTATCATTAGCGATTACCCGTCCTTTGGCATATGCTGCTAGTAATTCTTCGGGAATACAAGGATCGTTGACTTGTTCTTCGATCGCACTACTGCCACCAGTTCCATAAGATTCACCCGCGATGTAGCCGCGATTGTCTGCCATGAACCGATAAACAACAACTCGATCGGCTTTGAGGATTTCACGCGCTTCGATCAAGATTTGCGATAGTGGTGCTTCGAGATCGGCTGTCGTCCGCGCGCGGGAGACTTCTGCATACAATTCTGTCCGCTTGGTTTGTTCAGACTGTTCGGTGAGCAATCCTTGAATCTGGTTTGCCATCAAGTTGATGTTGCCGCCCAGCTTGCCAAGTTCGTCTTGAGTGGCGACTTTCAGCCGCGTAGTAAAGTCACCTTGACCAATTTTTTCTACCGCTTTAGCGGCATCAGCGATCGGCTGTGTCGCTTTTTCTGCAAAAAATGTTGCTAAGGCAACTGTAAATAAGCCAGTTAAACCCGCCCCAGCGAGAATAGTCAGCAACAGTCCAGATAGAGTAGCGTAAGCAGTATCTTCATCGACCGATGCCACAGCTACCCAGGGCAATTGTTGCATTCCCTCCAATTTAGTAAAGGGTGCAGCGCTCAGGAGTTCAGTTCTAGTTCCAGTCGCACTTTTATTTTCATGCGGGATTAAGCCACCTTTCTGCGCCGAGATTATATCTGCATCAGGGGCTTTGCCAGCATACTCACCATTAGAACTGATGAAAACAGTCTTACTCTTGGTGTCGAGAATGTGGTAGTTTTGACTCTTGGTTGCCGAGTTTTTTAGTGGTGCCTCCAATCGTTCGATTGGCGATCTGGTGCGCATCACCCCGATGATTTGTCCAGTTACAGTGTCTTTGATTGGTGCAGCAAAGTGGACGACCATCTTACCGCTACTTTTGGAAACTTCGGGCGCGGAGATGACAGTTTTACCTGTTTTTAAGACTTCTTGAAAATATTCACGATTGGCATGATTGCCTAATACTTTGCCGCTATTTTGAGAGATCGGATTGCCTTTGAGGTCGAAGGCAGCAATACTATCGTAAATCTGATAGGTTTTGATGTATTGATCCAAAAGCTTGGTTTTAGATTCTGGCGCGGTAATTGTCAGCAATTTAGGATCGGCGAACACGGGTTGGGCGGCTAGTACTTCTACGTCACCATTCCGCTCAAAAATAAAGCGATTAAATTTATCGGCGATCGCTTCAGCCCGCGATGCTTCCGATTTAGTTGTTTGCTCTCTCAGGGCGCTGTTAATCTGAAGATAGCTGAGTGTCCCAATTGCGGCGATGGGTAATAGTCCGAGCAAGGTCGCCAGTAGTGTACCTTTAGTTTTGAGGCTCAATTGACCCCACTTATTCGTACCCGAATCACTCATGATATTAGTGCGATCGACGTTGGTGAATTGATTTGGTTGGTTAAGCTGATTCATAGGTAGATGCTGTAATTTTATATAGTTGTTTTGCTGTCAATTGCTGGCTCCGGCGGAGATTCTACCCCACCCCAGCCTCCCCTTATCAAGGGGAGGGAGTTAAAGCCCCCCTTTCTAAGCTACGGTGTATACACAAGTCTGTTGGACTTCGTTTCGAGATCTAAATCCCCCAAACCCCCTTAAAAAGGGGGCTAAGATCTGGTCAAAGTCCCCCTGTTTAAGGGGGATTTAGGGGGATTTCTAGGGTTTTCGCTTTTATACAGAGTTGTGTATACACGGTAGCCTTAGTAAGGGGGGTTGGGGGGGTAGATCTCCGCATCAACTACTCAATACTTTTGCATTGATAATTGCTTCGGGATCTAGCACCAAAACTAGTTCTTGTTCCCGCAGAATCCAGCCGTGGAGATAGGGAGTAAAGGCTGGATTAAAACTACCGATTGGGGATTCGATTTCATCTTTGTCAAACCGAGTTACGCCGAGGATCGATCGAACGGCGATAGCCAGGGGTATTTCTCCGACTTTGAGCAGGGCGACATCATAGCTGTGAGCGTGTCTGTCGATCGGTTCTAATCCCAGAATGTCTGGCAGATCCACCAACCACAGCAGGCTACTGCGCCGATTGAACAATCCCATGACTGGTGCAGGCAGATTGGGGATCACCGAAATCCGCCCAGCAGGTAGCACGATCGCTTCCTGGGTTTGCA
>JANNDQ010000369.1:0-2313 GCA_031387965.1 Chamaesiphon sp. OTE_75_metabat_567 | reverse complement strand
GGCGAGTTCGATTTTGTCTGACAAGATTCCTTGTCAACAGCTGACAGTAGATGGTGGGTGCGAACCCTCAAATCTTTTGGTTGCGCCTGCCCCTGAATTAGAATATGCCAGCTGCTAGGCAAACAATGCTGGTGTGCGCCCCGATCCCCGGACATGGTAGAATATCAGACAAATATATATCACCGTGTTAAAAACCAGGATTGACAAAATATGGACGCAGCACTCGTCATTGCTAAATTGCCAGAAGCATATGCCATCTTCGATCCGTTAGTAGATGTGCTACCAATTATTCCCGTACTGTTTCTAGCTTTAGCCTTTGTTTGGCAAGCTGCGGTTGGCTTTCGCTAAATTTCGATTCGATACTAGTAACTCACCGCAGGCACCCGAAATTTGAGGGTGTCTATTTTTTGGCAAAAATTATATTGCTAGGTCTAAATCTGAGTGACAAGATCAGTTCCGCGATCGAATTGGGCACAATAATAGTGCCAGCCCAACCAGTCAGATCTCGATCGCAAACCAGCACTCATGTCAAAACCAGCACTAGATCATTCCCTCTTATATTTGATGTTGCGGGCGCAGCAGCTTGCTAAAAAAGAGTCGGGCGAGGGCGGCTACGCGATGATGTTAGTATCGATCGTCACGGTGATGCTATTCAGTCTGCTAGCTGCTTATCTGACGATTACTAATATCAGCAGATCTGCGACTAATGCCTATACCGAGAGTAATAGTAGCTTCTACATCGCAGAGTCAGGACTCAACAAAAGATCGGATGCGGTTCGCCAAAAGTTTCTTGGCTATGCGACTCCCAGTGGAACCAGTCCTGGGGATATAGCGGGTGCAATTGCTGGACCAGAAAATATGGCGGCTTGCCTCGATGGTTTAGCAACTAATGATGGCACTTTCGACTTCAAATGTGAAACGTTAGAACCAAGCTACAACCAATCGACTGGTGTCAAGATGAGTTCAGGCGGAAATGGTACGCAGACGGTTACTGAATACAACAATGCTATTGCTTATAGAGCGCATACTTTTGTTAGCGATCGCACTACATATACCGATCCTGTCCGCAGAATTCCCCAAGTCCAGACGATTCCACCTGGACAAGTCTATGCCGGATTGAACGCTCAAGAATATAAGTACACCGTCTACAGCATGGCGACGAGTAAGCTGGCAGGCAATCTCGATGCCAGAGCAACGACAGTACTGGAAATGACCTTCAAGAATCGGAATATTCCCCTGTTTCAGTTTGCGGCATTCTACAATGGCGATCTGGAAATGAACTCCACCTCCCAAATGGATATCAATGGGCGAGTCCATACTAATGGCAATCTCTATGTTCAGCCTACTCCCTATGATCCGGCTACAACCAATACGCGATTACTCGGTCAAGTAACTGCGGCAAATAATATCTATAATCGAGTTGATGCCAGTGATATCGCCAGATACGGGCGCACTAGAGTGCTAGTGACTGGAGATCCTAATAACCCCAACGCGGCAACCAACGACTATCGAGAATTTCCTACTGATGTCAGTGTAAACACGCCGCTGACTACAGCTCATGTAGCTTTATTACAAGGCAAAGTACTAGATGGATTAGCTGGTGCACCTACGCTCACTGTTCCCGAACCCAGCTTCCTGCGCAAGAAAAATCCCGATGGCGATATCGGTGAGTACTATGGCAAAGCCGATTTACGCTTAGAAATGGTACCCAACCGTGCCAAAGATAATGTCCCATTTAACTTTACTGCGATTAGAAGCAGTGGCACTGGCACTGGCACCAGCAGTTGTGCCACCTTTGACATCTCAGTCGGGCGGCAGGGTGCCATCAACTGCACTCAGCTGAATGAAGGTCAGCGGCGTAGTTTGCAGCAGCCCGTGATGGCTAAAGTCGTCAACAGTGATGAACGCGCTCGCCTCTGTCCTACGCTCACCAATACTCACGACATCACCAAAGACGACCAACGTAAAGTACTCCGTGCTTTGCAAGTTGCCATTGCCGCTCAAAATACACCAGTAACAATGGCTCAACTGGCCTTGCCATTGAACGACGGGCAAAATGCTAGTATCAGCAGTATCGCCACTATTTTAAACCCAAGTTTAGATCCAACTAAAAAACCGATCGACCTTGCCGCCGCACAAGGGGCTTGCTTCTTGCCTGCCCCAATTCAGACATTGGCAGGTACTGGAAGTGGCACGAATGCTAATTATAGCTGGGAGTCGAATTATTTCGATCGACGTGAAGAGCGGTGGATTGGGATGTTGCAGACGAATATTGGTAGTATGACTGTCTGGAATCGGGATGGCTTGTATGTT
>JANNDQ010000357.1:0-9996 GCA_031387965.1 Chamaesiphon sp. OTE_75_metabat_567 | reverse complement strand
TTCCAAATCAGATTGTGAGAAAATAAGCATAGCTCTCATCCCAATTGTCCAGGCTAACTGTTCATGCTCCGCCTTTCTGAAGTCAAACTCTCACTCGATCGCACTGAAGCGGATATTGAGGCGGCTATTCTCAAGAAGCTGTCGATCGCGCCCAAGGATCTGATCCGCTACACTGTCTTCAAACGTAGCTATGATGCCCGCAAGCGTGGGGCAGTCTCTTTTGTGTATGTAATTGACGTTGAGACAACTAGAGAGCGGCAGCTACTCCAAAAATTTAAAAAAGATCCGCACATTGTCCCAACTCCTGATACCAGCTATCGCTACGTTGCCCAAGCTACAGCTAGATTAGAACAACGTCCGATCGTGATTGGATGTGGGCCATGCGGGATGTTTGCGGGGTTATTACTCGCCCAGATGGGTTTCCGCCCAATTATTCTAGAGCGGGGTAAAGCTGTACACGATCGATCTGTTGATACATTTGGCTTCTGGAGCAAGGCGAAGTTTAATCCTGAATCCAATGCTCAATTTGGCGAAGGCGGCGCGGGTACTTTTTCTGATGGCAAGCTCTACAGTCGGATCAAAGATGCTCAACATCACGGGCGTAAAGTTCTCGCTGAACTGGTAAGTGCTGGTGCTGCACCGGAAATTCTCTACGTCAACAAGCCACACATTGGTACCTATCGGCTGGTTAAAATTGTCGAAAATATTCGCAAGACGATCGAATCCCTCGGCGGCGAAATTCGGTTCCAGAGTCGAGTTGAAAATATTCAGATCGAACAGGGACAAGTCTGTGGCGTTACTCTCGCCAGCGGTGAACAGATCCTCAGCAATCATGTGATTTTAGCAGTCGGACACAGTGCCCGCGACACCTTTGAGATGCTCCATCACGCTGGAGTATACATCGAACCTAAACCATTCTCGATCGGCTTCCGCGTCGAACATCCCCAAACCCTAATCGATAAATGTCGGCTGGGATCTCAGGTGGGACATCCGATGCTCGGTGCTGCTGATTATAGTCTCGTCCATCACTGTGCCAATGGCCGATCGGTTTATAGTTTCTGTATGTGTCCGGGTGGGCAGGTAGTCGCCGCTACATCGGAAGCGGGGCGGGTGGTGACGAATGGGATGAGTCAGTACGAACGCAGTGGTAAGAATGCAAATAGCGGAATTGTGGTGGGAATTACACCAGCAGATTATCCTGGTAGTCCGATCGCCGGAATTGAATTTCAGCGGCGGCTAGAGGAGAGGGCTTTTGAGCTAGGTGGTGGCACCTACAAAGCTCCAGGGCAGCTGGTAGGCGACTTTTTGACTGCTCAAGCCTCTACGCAGTTAGGCTCTGTCAAGCCCTCTTACAAGCCTGGGGTACATCTGTGCGATTTGAGTTCGAGTCTACCAGATTACGCGATCGAGGCAATTCGAGAAGCGATTCCAGCGTTTGACAAGCAAATAGAAGGGTTTTCGATGCACGATGCGGTGCTAACTGGCGTGGAAACCCGCACCTCATCCCCGATTTGTATTAAGCGCGGCGATAATTATCAAAGTCTTAATACCAAAGGTTTATATCCCGCCGGGGAAGGAGCGGGTTATGCAGGCGGAATTCTCTCGGCTGGTGTGGATGGAATTAAAGTAGCTGAAGCCGTTGCCTTGAGCATTCAGAGTCAAGAATTCAACCCACGGATGTAAGATTGTGTTAGCGAACCTCTTTATTCAACGATCGGCGATCGACTAAATTATTATGGATGCTAGAGAACTGTTTGAGAAAGGCGGCATAGTGATGTGGCCATTGTTTGGGCTATCAATTCTATCTGTCGCGACTATTCTAGAACGGCTATGGTTTTGGTTTAAAACGCTGCGGAAAGAGGAAGAACTTGTCGAGCGGGTGTTAGAAGCCAGTGCAAATGACGAATGGGATACGGCAGCTCAAATTGCTAAGCAGGAGCGGAATCGCAAACCTATCGGTAGATTTCTCTACGCGCCGCTCAAGCGAACAGATCCCGATCCAGAGACATTTAAACTTGCCCTCGAAGCCTCTGCCGAGCAAGAGATCGCCACCATGCGTAAGGGTGACAAAATTCTAGAGTCAGTAATTGCAATTTCGCCTCTACTCGGACTATTGGGGACGGTGTTAGGCTTGATTAATTCTCTGCGGGGCTTGAAGTTGGGGGATGGGATTAGTGGGGCTGGTGGTAATGTTGTGACCGATGGGATTAGTGAATCACTTTACTCTACTGCTACCGGAATGGTAATTGCGATCGTCAGTCTCGGATTTTATCGCCTGTTTCAAGGCTTGATTTTCGGTCAGATTAACTTATTTCGCGGCGCAGGAAATCAGCTAGAATTACTATACCGAGAGCATTGGCTCAATATTAAAGGTAAGTCGATTAAGTCTGTAGATGCAGAATTAATCCCCTAGGGATAAGAGTTAGGCGTTGTTGATCGATCCAATTAGTCGATCAATCACCAACTCCTGAAATCTTGAATATCCTGAACTTAAAATAAATATATCGATCGCAATCAGCAACATCGACCATCAGTATCTAAAAAAATATAATTAGCTCTAAACTTGTGAGGTTTATTCGTGGTCTTTCAACGTGTCATTGAAGTAGCAACTACCCAGCCATTGCCAATCATCACGGCAGTGGCTCAACGCCAAACTGGTGCCTATGCCCTCCTCGATAGCATCCACCGTCATGGTGTGCAACATATTTTTGGCTATCCAGGCGGCGCGATCTTGCCCATCTATGACGAGATTTATCGATTTGAAGCCGCAGGCAAAATCAAACATATTCTCGTCCGACATGAACAGGGTGCCGCCCATGCTGCTGACGGCTACGCCCGCGCCACGGGAGAAGTCGGCGTGTGTTTTGCTACTTCTGGCCCTGGAGCTACAAATCTCGTTACAGGTATCGCGACAGCCCAGATGGATTCGATTCCGTTGGTGGTTGTAACTGGACAAGTCCCTAGTTATATGATTGGTACCGATGCCTTTCAGGAAACAGATATTTACGGCATTACCTTGCCAATTGTTAAACATTCCTATGTCGTGCGCGACCCCGCAGACATGGCGCGCATCGTCGCCGAAGCCTTCTACATCGCGGCTTCCGGTCGTCCTGGGCCAGTATTAATCGATATCCCCAAGGACGTGGGCGCGATGCTCTGCGACTATACCCCCGTCGCCCCTGGTAGTGTCAAATTACCTGGATATAAGCCGACTGTACGCGGCAATCCGCGCCAGATCAATCAAGCAGTTCAACTAATTGCCAAAAGTCGTCAGCCATTACTTTATGTTGGTGGTGGAGCAATTTCGGCTAGTGCTCATGCAGAAGTCCAGCAGCTCGCCGAACTATTCCAAATCCCTGTCACGACCACATTGATGGGCAAAGGTGCGTTTAATGAAATTCACCCGCTCTCTGTCGGAATGCTGGGAATGCACGGTACCGCTTATGCAAACTGGGCGGTAACTGATTGTGACCTACTAATAGCCGTCGGTGCGAGATTTGACGATCGAGTCACTGGTAAGCTAGACGAGTTTGCTGCTACTGCGAAGGTAATTCACATCGACATCGATCCCGCCGAAGTCGGCAAAAATCGCACCCCAGATGTCCCCATCGTCGGCGACATCAAGCAAGTTTTAGTTCAACTAATCCAACGGATCAAAGAGCTAGGGCTAGGTGGTCATGCCGAACAGACTAGATCATGGTTAGAAACAATCGATGGTTGGCGCATCGACAATCCCCTGGTTGCACCTAGCTACGAAGGTTTACTCGCACCCCAAGAAGTAATCGTCGAATGTCGTCGCCAAGCGCCAGACGCTTACTACACAACCGATGTCGGTCAACATCAGATGTGGGCTGCTCAATTCCTCAATAATCTCCCCCGTCACTGGATTTCTAGTGCTGGCTTAGGGACGATGGGATTTGGGGTACCCGCAGCAATGGGCGCACAGATGGCACTCCCGGACGAGCAAGTGATCTGTATCAGTGGTGATGCTAGTTTCCAGATGAACCTCCAGGAACTCGGCACCCTCAAACAATACGGCTTAAACGTCAAAATCGTGATCATCAACAACGGCTGGCAAGGCATGGTCAGACAGTGGCAAGAAGCCTTTTATAAAGAAAACTACTCTTCCTCCGAAATGGCACCTTCCCAGCCCGATTTCATGCTGTTAGCTCAAGCTTATGGGATTGAGGGGATGAGTGTCGATAATCGTGAAGACTTACCAGATGCGATCGCAGCTATGCTAGCTCACGATGGCCCCGTCTTACTCAATGCCCAAGTTAAACGCAATGAAAACTGTTACCCAATGGTAGCAGCAGGTAAATCCAATGCGGAGATGTTGGGATTAGCGAAGCCTAAGCGTTCCTCTTCAGGCGCGTTATCGATCCATTGCAGTAATTGCGGCACGATTCACGCTGTGAATCATAAGTTCTGCCCCGAATGCGGTAGCGAACAGTAAGAGGATATTAGCTGATTGACGGACAAAACTCCTGAAACCCTGAAAAATCGTAGGTTGGGTTGCGCTCAAGCAAAACCCAACTAACCCCACAAATACCCTAGAGATGTTGGGTTTCATTCTTCAACCCAACCTACCGGAAAAAGATTTGTCCGTCAATCAGGGATATTAGTCAGTGCGATTCTCCAGGGGAGAGGCTCCGCCAACGAATTAACATAGCATCGCCAAATGAATAAAATCGATAGAGATCGAGGATCGCAATCTGATATAAATCTAGTAATCTTTGCCGCCCAATCATCGCACTGACTAACATCATCAAACTCGATCCTGGGAGGTGAAAATTGGTAATCAAGCCATCAACTACTCGCCATTGATAACCAGGATAGATAAAGATATTCGTATCACCGCTGTAAGGCTCCAATTTGCCCGTCTGAGCTGCTGTTTCTAGCACGCGGACTGCTGTAGTACCGATCGCATAAACTTTAGCCCCAGCGGCTTTGGTGGCAGCGATTAGATCGATCGTTTGTTGGGATATCTCTAACCATTCATGGTGCATTTGGTGGGTAGTAATATCCTCGGCTTCGACAGGGCGAAAAGTACCGATGCCAACATGGAGCGTCACATGAGTTTGGTTGATGCCTTGAGCTAATAATCGATCGAGTAATTCGGGCGTAAAATGCAGTCCAGCGGTTGGTGCGGCGATTGCGCCTGGGACTTTGGCATAGATAGTTTGATACTGCGCTGGACTGGATGCACTAGCATCAATGTAGGGCGGCAAAGGTAGTTCGCCAAAATCAGTGAGAACTTGGAGTAAGGGGATATCATTAGGTAGATTGAATTGTAATAATCTTCCCCCAGTTTGTTCATCTCTAGCGATAATTGTGGCACTGATCTCAGAGATTTTGGCATCAGAGTTATGGGCTGAAAATATAATTTGAGTACCAATTTTAAGCTTACGTCCAGGCTTGACGAGTGCTGTCCAGCAATTGTGCTGCTGTTCGGCAATTAGCAAAATTTCTACTGCTGCACCTGTTGTTTTGACTCCATATAGTCGCGCTGGGATTACCTGAGTGTCGTTAAATACGAGCAGATCTCCAGGGTTTAAAAAGTCACCAATTTCGTGGAAGTGACGATGTTGATAGCCCTCATTCGGTTCAACTACCAATAATCTCGATCGATCTCTCGGCACGATCGGAGTCTGAGCGATTAGTTCTGCTGGTAGATCGTAATGATAACTGCTTAGTAATCGATCTACGTTAGTGTTCATTAACTTTGAATTTTTCTCGCTTGTAAGATTATTATAAGTAAATTAGTGAGATTTATTCGATCTACGATATTCTAAAACCTAAAGCCTAAAGCCTAAAACCTAAAGCCATGTCTACCATCATTTGTTTGGGCGAAGTACTGTTCGATTTATTAGCCAATCAGAGCGGAGTCAGCAGTGAGGATGTCACCGATTGGACACCACTGCCTGGAGGAGCGCCTGCAAATGTTGCTTGTGCATTGGTAAAAATGGGAGATCGATCGAGATTTATCGGCTGTGTGGGCAGTGATGAAGCTGGAGTAAAATTAGCAGCTAAATTAGTAGCTGAAGGTGTGGATATTACTGGAATTCAGCGTCATCCTACCGCCCCCACCCGTCAGGTACAAGTCTTGAGAACGACGGATGGCGATCGCATTTTTGGCGGGTTCGGGGATATTCCAACCGATCTATTTGCTGATGCTCAACTGAATGCAGTACCGAGTGAATTATTTGTTGGGGCGGACTATTTACTATTGGGGACAATAGCTCTAGCCTATCCACATAGTGGTGCAAGTACCTGGAAAGCGGTAGATTTAGCGATCGCACATCGAGTCAAAATTTTCGTAGATGTCAATTGGCGACCAACTTTCTGGGATTCAACCGCGATCGCCATCCCGCAGATTAAGCAGCTATTACTACGAGCAGATTATATCAAGTTTGCACGGGAAGAAGCCGAATTAATCTATGCCAACACATCACCGCTAGAACTCAGTTATCGATTACCAGACGCTGTAGGCATTTTCGTGACAGATGGTGGCAACGTGTGTGAGTACTGGCTCAACGGAGTCGTCGGATCTCAGCCTGCTTTTGCTGTCAATCCAGTCGATACGACTGGTGCTGGTGATGCTTTCGTCGCAGGAATCTTGCATCAGTTAGGTGCTGGGATAAAGTCGGGGGAGGAAATAGTCCGCTATGCCGCAGCGGCTGGAGCCTTAACGACACTTCAGCCTGGAGCGATCGATTCTCAACCCACAGCGGCTGAAATTCTCAAGTTTTTGGACGGATAACAATTTTGCGGGTCTGTAGGGGTAGGTTCATGCTAGTAATCGTCGATGTTACTGTTCAATTTTAGACAAAACCTACCCTCCGCCACTAGCAATACGGTTCGATTAGTGGGTTGATCAGCGGTTGTTCGCGGAGCGTTCTCGTAGAGTAACCGCCGCTCATGATGCAAAGTCCGCCTAAAGCTGTACTGATATATTTGCTAAACAAAACCTACCCTCCGCCACTAGGATCTAAAAAGATCTCAAATGGGTTCTATACCTGAAGATGTTTAACATAGACTCGATCGCATCTTGGTGTTTCTACGCCAGTTGCGGGTTGATATCCATTTGCCTCATATAGTTTCACCGCAGCGGTGAGAACACTTGCCGTTTCGATCCAGATTTCCGAGTAGCCGCGTGCCAGGATCGATCGTTCTAATTCTGCTAATAAATACTGACCTAAGCCCTGTCCTCGGATTTGTGGTGACAAGTACATTTTCCGAATTTCGACGGCTTGCTTGCCCCGATGAGTGAGCGTACCAGCTATTTCTAGACATGGATAGTAAGCACTGGTACCCACAATTTCCCCCAGCTGCTCGATCACCCAAAATTCACCACCGCGAGTCAGGTAATATTCCTCTACTCCCAAAACATCTCGATCCGCACCATCCGGCTCCCAACCCAGTCCATATTCTGCCAATGCCGCGCTAATTACTGCCGCAGCTGCGTGTCGATCGTCCGGTTGCCACGATCGAATCGTATAATCTTGATATTGTTGGAACATATATCCACCAACCTAACTATGAATTCTCGGTTCAGGATGAAGTGTCGAGAGCAACTCACTTTCAACAATGGCGAGTTCGGCTAGTCGGGACTGAACGACGGGACGCTCGAAATAAGTATCTGCAAGTAGCCAATAAATGCCAAAGTGACGAGCTTCTGATGCCATCAGACTGCGATAAAATGCCGCTAATTTGGGATCGGCAAGATGAGTGCCGAGTAATCCCAGTCGTTCATGAGAGCGGGCTTCAATCAATCCAGAAATCAAGAGCGAGTCCAACATCCGATGCGGTTCTTGATGGCAGATCTGACTCATCAGTCCTTTTGCGTAGGGTGCCGCTGGAATCGAGGCGAGGGGAATATTGCGTTGTTCGAGGATCTGATTGACTTGCTCAAAATGTTCGAGTTCTTCGCGCGCGATCGCTGTTAATTGCCGGACTAGTTTATGATTGGACGGGTAGCGAAACATCATATTTACCGCCGTTCCAGCCGCTTTGCGTTCGCAGTGAGAATGATCGAGCAAGATGATATCGATATTTGCCAGTGCTTGTTCGAGCCAAGCTGTTGAGGTGGGTTGGCACAAGACATTGATGATTGGTGTCGCGGTAGCAGTCATGCAGGAAGTTTTGGTATTTAATTTGACAGCACTGAATCGGTCTTAATCCTAATCTTAAATGGTCGATCGATATTTACCCAGCTAAATAATTTTCCAACCATGCTTACAAAAGAAGTAAAAAGCAGATTGAATGTTGATCGCGGCTAGTTTCCATGAGCTGTAAGATCCTCTTGCCCAATAATGAGAGACTTGGACATGGGGATAAAATACACTGCGGTATTTCTCCGCCATTCTAATGGTAATATCGGCATCTTCAAAATACATAAATATATGCTCATCAAAGTATCCAATTTCATCTAAATACTTTTTCCTAAATAGCATAAAACAACCAGAAAGATACACAACATCCATTATTTTGTTGTATTCGGTGTCCTTCATCTCAAACCAATCTAGATAACTTTGGAACAGAACATGTAGAGATGTAGGCACAAAACGCCTGAGAAACAGCACCAATAAGCTAGGATAACGTTTGCATAAATACTGAATATTGCCATTCGGGAAACATATTTTAGGCTGAATTAATCCAATTTCAGTATTTTGATCTAAATAATCAATCAATTCTGGAATTACTGCTGGTTCAAAGTAGATGTCGGGGTTGAGTACTATATGGTAATCTGTATCCTTAATACTAGAAATAGCCTGATTGTGCGAGGTACTAAAGCCAGGGTTTGCTGGATTGTGATGATATTGAATGTGTTCGATGTCTTTGAATATTTCGGATAGCTCTGCGGTCGGAGAGTTATCAACAACAAACAATTCAATTTTTAGCGGTGTATTAGCGATAGACGCTAACAACTTTTGAATCATCTGAACGTCATTTTTATACAGAACTAATGAGGCACTTATTCTACGATCGATAGTTAAATTCACAAGATTATTGGTGGTCAGAAAAATAATTCATGAGAGCTGAACACACCTGACGATATTAGAAATTTACAACTTAACCTTCAAATTCAGCAGAGACTTTTTACTTCATTTATTTATAGGATATTAATTTGTACGTTTTATACTTGCTGTGGTAGCCAGCAGTTCCAAAACTAACTTACCACAGATTCGATCGTCTAGGTGGTACCTAAATGGCGTTTTTATTGCCAGCCCCAGTCTAAATGGCAAAATGCCGCATCATTCAGTTGACTCGAACAAGCTAGCGGTGATGCTGCTATGAGTGTGCTCCACTGTGTGGCAAGTAGATTTCGATTTGTGATCAGATCGATCGTTTCCAAAGATATGTAAAAACACTCACTGTTAAATCTCATGACTTAACAGTAAGTGTTTTCGCTAATTATTAACTTAGATAATCGGCGCAGCAATCTTCCAATGATTGCCATCAACAGTAGCAGAAGTAATAGTACTCGAAGCCACAGTAGCACCATTCATCTGCCAGACTTCCAGAGCACCAGTATTACTGCGCCAGAGGATGTCAGAGCTACCGTCACCGTTGTAGTCACTGATGCCAGCAATAGTCTGGCTGCTGTCCCGTGATGGCGTAGAAGTGAGGCTACTCGAAGTAATCGCAGCACCATTCATCTGCCACAGGGCAACTCGTCCATCATCATTGCGCCAAAGGATATCGGCTTTGCTGTCGTTATTGAAGTCACCAGTGCCAGCGATTTTCCAGTCAGTAGCGACTGTAGCAACAGCAGTTGCAGCAGTGATGCCAGAACCATTCATCTGCCACAGTGCGACGCTACCGTCATCATTGCGCCAGAGGATATCGGATTTACCATCACCATCAAAATCGCTATTGCCAGCGACTTTCCAGCTATTGTCTAGCGAAGGAGTGGAAGTTCGGCTACTTGATGTCACCGTAGCACCATCCATTGTCCAGACAGCAATAGCACCACTAGTAGTATTGCGCCAG
>JANNDQ010000749.1:0-2089 GCA_031387965.1 Chamaesiphon sp. OTE_75_metabat_567 | reverse complement strand
AGGTGTTATGACGAACGCTGTAATTGCAGAATTAGATCCGCGTTTCCTAGATCTAAGCACGGTGAAATTCACCGCCGAACAGTTCGAGCGAGTATGTGAAGCCAATCCCGATCGATCGTTTGAGTTAACCGCGCAGGGAGTTTTAGAGATGGTGCCACCAGTCGGCGTAGAAAGCGGTAATTACGAATCAGAATTAGGTATAGATTTAGGTATCTGGAACCGCCAGACTAGATTGGGTAAAACTTTTAGTTCTTCAACTGTATTTACACTAACGAATGGTAGTAAAAGATCTCCCGATGCTGCTTGGGTAGAACTCTCGCGCTGGGAAGCGGTAAGTCGCGAGGAACGGAAAAAATTTGCGCTGCTAGTGCCAGATTTTGTGATTGAGTTGCGTTCCCAAAGCGATAGATTACCGCCACTGCAAGCAAAAATGGCAGAATATCGCGACAATGGGGTGCGCTTAGGTTGGCTGATAAATCCTCAAGATCGCCAAGTAGGAATCTATCGCTTAGATCGGGAAGTAGAGGTGCTAACCGCTCCCATGACACTCAGTGGTGAGGATGTTTTACCTGGATTCACACTAGATTTGAGTCTGATTTGGGTGTAGCCGATCTCTGAAGATTACGCGGATCGAGGGCATCGCGCAAGCCATCACCGAGCAGATTAAAAGATAATACTGTGAGAATAATCAATAGTGCTGGCGGCCAAATTAACCAGGGTTGAAAGATGAGAATTGACGTATTAGTCGCGATCGATAGTAAATTTCCCCAGGATGGATCTGGTGGTTGAATTCCCAAACCAATCAAACTCAATACAGACTCAGAAACAATAAAGCTCGGAATCGCTAGAGTTGCTGAAATAATTAAATAAGTAGCAGTCTGCGGCAGCACATGCCGAATAATAATATAAAATGGTTTTGCACCCATTGCTCGTGCCGCTTGAACAAATTCTCGTTCTTTAATTGATAATACTTGACCGCGAATTACCCGCGCTAATCCCGCCCAACTAATAAATGAAGTAATCGCAATAATCAGTAAAAAGCGTTGGGAACTGCTAACTCTGTCGGGCAATACTGATGCTAATGCTACTAATAGATAGAGACTAGGCAGAGTCATCAATACTTCAGCAATGCGCATAATCGCAGCATCAATCCATCCACCAAAATAGCCCGATATCCCGCCTAAAATCATCCCGATTGGGAAAGATATCAAAACTCCCAGTAAACCTATAAACAGACTGATTCTACCCCCATAGACGAGGCGACTGAATTGATCTCTACCTTGTTCATCAGTACCAAGGAGATTGAGTTTCCCCGCTCCTGTTGTTCCAAACAAATGCCAATCGCAGGGAATGCCAGCGAAAATTACCAATTCTTGAGCGTCAGCTTTCGGCTTGACAATTGGGGCTTTGCCCTTACTTTTCTGACTGGCAACTGGATCGAATATTGGTAAGAGGGGAATGCTAGTCTGGAATAGATTATAGCTGGAACCCCTCACGAACAAGCTAATTGGCGATGGCTTGGCGGTATCGATTTTGAGCAGTCGATCGCCCGTGTTAATATCTGTCTGACCCTGAGTAGTCGGGTAAACATGAGCGCCAATCCATTCACCCTGGGGATTTGTCCAATGAATAGCAGTTGGTGGCAACAGCGAACCGTCATCTTGAGCGACATAAGGATCGTATGGAGCCATAAATTCTGCGGCAATCACCGTCAGATACATCAAGACTAAGGCGATCGCGCCCGCTCGCGCTAATCCATTTTGTTTCAGTTGTTGCCACCAATTCATCTTTTAATAGGGTACGGGTAAGGGTAGACACAATTCACTACCTTCAGATTAGTATAGATTTCACTGCTTGATAGATCATCTGTGCGGGATCTCGCGATTTCACCAAGAGAAGGCTTCGCCAACGAGACGAGCATTACAGTCACGTACTAGACTATCAGAAATTTGGGGTCAGAACTTCCCCGTGCAGGGGACTTTTCCCATGCAAAAGACTCCACTTTCTGGAGAAAACCGACCATTCGGATGGTCATGATATCATAGTGCTGGAGGAAAACAAAAATGCTCGTTCTCGAATTCAAGGCTTA
>JANNDQ010000289.1:0-3174 GCA_031387965.1 Chamaesiphon sp. OTE_75_metabat_567 | reverse complement strand
AGCTGATGGCACCTCCCGCGACTGGAGGGTTTAATTGGGAGAGAAAGAGGAAGCGGGAGGAAGAGCCAGCAATGCGGGCTGTTCCCACATTGACTGGCAAGGGCGTTCCCCCTTGACCCCCTTCGATCCTTGCGCTGACAGCAGATCCAGCAACAAAACTCATGTTGCAAGTAGAACATCCCTGTTGCATCAGATCGAACACCCCCACCAGAGCTATTTCCCGATTAAATCACCTATGCCCAGAGCTAAAGTTAAAACCAAACGATTCGCAATGCGGGTTGCTCCGGCTGTGTTAGACGAGATCGATCGCGAAGCTGCTGCGGCAAAATTAACCAGAACCCAATATCTGATCGACGGAAGATCGAAACCTGTCAATCCACCAGAAGCTCTGTATGTCGAACTTTACGCCGAAATCACCAAGCTCCAGCGCGAACTCAAAGCCCAAGGCAACAACCTCAATCAAATCGCTCACGTTCTCAATAGTCACGCGCTAATCGGTCAAAAGCCGAATCAAGCAGCCGAAGCCGAAAGGTTAGTTAAGGAGATGTTTCAACTCTCCCGCACGATTAACCTCATCAAAGCTACGCTCGTAGATAAGTGTTAAACCATGATTGGATCGAATAGTAAAGGCAGCGGGTTTGGTGGGTTGCTGGGATACTTACTGGAGACGCGGCAAGGGAGGATTCTCGATCGCAACCTCGGTCATGAGACTGCGGCAGGTATGGCGCGAGAATTTCGGGCGATCGCCAACCGCAGAACCACCGCCCAGAAAGTCGTCCGGCATTTTGCGATCGGGTTTGCCGTGCAAGATGGGGAAGTCGCCGACGATATCAAAATTGCCATTGCCGAAAAGCTACTAGCTGGACTGGGCTATGAGAACAATCAATATTTAATCGTCGCCCACCCCCGCGAGGATAACCACGAACACGACCACATTCACATCGTCGCCAATGCCGTCGATCTCGATGGTAATTTAGTCCGCGATAGTTGGGATTATTCGCGCACCGAGAAAATTTTGCGGCAGTTAGAAACCGAATATGGTCTACACCAAGTTGCTTCGAGTAATTACCGCCGCCAACCCAAATTGGAGTCGCCAGATCTCGCTGCCAAATTCTCCGAAGCACTCAGTCTCAGCAACGACATGTCCACTTATATCGATGAATTGCGATCGATGGAAATCGAGTGTAGATTCAATTTGTCCTACCACAATAATGTCAAAGGGATTTCCTATGTGTGCGACGGGAAAGTTTATCGCGGCTGCGATCTAGGCTATGGCTGGAACGATATTTCCGCCAAACTCAACTACGAGCCAGAACGGGATCTCGAAGTAATGCAACAGGCGAATGTTGTCGCTAATGCAGTTAACGCTAAACTCGATCGCCATCAAAAGACTCAGTTCGATCGCCTGACCCAAATTAGCTGGCAGATGCTCGATGGTAAACCACAGTTTAAAAATACTCGCCTCACGCTAGATTATGACCCCGAACTCCAACAAATGACCTTGTTGCGGCATCGCCCCTGTAAAGTGGTACTGTGTGCTCAGATGCAAGCCGATGGGAGTTGGCAACCAGTTGGCTTACCCAACATTCAACCTAAAGATGTCGAACTCATCGATCGCACGAGTCTAAAATTAGGGATTCAAGCTCTTGACAACTCTGTGATGGATAATCTCCCTCAAGCTGTAATATCCGTTCCAATCGACGATTCTATCAATCCAAATCGAATTAACCTCGCAACTAGACAACCTCAACCTCAGTTTTATGCCGATGATGATGGCTTGTCGATGTAACTATCGATCGTAGCTGTGAGTGAGCGGCAGGGGTCAGCACAAGGGAAGAGTTATTGGTGTGCGCTAGCTAAAGCAGGGAAATGAAGATTTTCGGAGGTTAGCAGGCTCAGTGAGAGTTTGTCAAAAGGTAAAAGTTATTGCTTTACCCCAAATGTTTGAATAGGAGCTTGTACTTTCTAGTTATGTTTTTTCGCAATACTGTTATCAATTAAATTTTTTGGGGAATTGTAAGTATGAGTAACATAAAACGCGCTCTTGTGTAATATTATACTTCAAGCCTTTACTCAGTCCCTAAATTACTTCAAAGCATGATTTTAAACATTGATAATCTAGATAGCAAGTCTATTCAATCTCTAGCAATGGGAGAAATATTAGCTATTAGGGTTGATGAATTCATTAAGCCCGCTCTCGCAACAAAACTAGCAAAAAAAATCTTAGCTCCAGGATACAAATATTACGCTAACGCAAAAAGTATTGGCAGAATAGGAATGGCTTTTTATGAATCTAGCAATAAACCCGAACTTATTGACTTCTATTTTGCACAAGCACAAGAAAATATAGATAATCTTAGAAATCGATGCTTACCCTATGCTTCTCCCATTGATATTTTACGTTGTAAATTGGATGAAGTGTGGCCTCCTGGAGCCAATCTAGAAAGTTTATATGGAAATAAAATGTTTGTTGGGCTATGCCGTGTCTTAGAACCAAATGTTTATTTTTTACCGCATCATGATATTCTTGCTGACAATGCAATTGATTCTTATACTGCAAATAGTATTCTAGCACAATTCTCATGTAATATTTATTTGAGTATTCCAAACCAAGGAGGCGTATTGCAAATTTGGGACAAAGAAGTTTCATCGAGTGATTTTAATAAGATGCGAGGTGACAGCTATGGCATAGATCCAAAAATATTAGATAAACCTAATATTGAAGTCCACCCTAAAATTGGAGAAATGATCGTTTTTAATTCAAGAAAAATACATGCAATATTGCCTAGTGTTACTACCCAAAGATTAAGTATATCCTGCTTTGTTGGCTACAGAGGAAATCACTCACCTTTAACTTTTTGGAGTTGATAGCTAAGTAAGTTTAGCAATCAACATAACTTAAATTAATATATAAGTAATTATTTTAAATTGAGGCTTGTTTTTATAGACCGTCTAATTTTTCTATAGCATCTTTAACTTCTTTGACTTCAGGTACACTAGCCTTGTCAAAAATAATCATTGCAGCTTGCCACTTTTCTCTAGCTTCATTAATGTCTCCTCTTGCAAATAAGCATTTTGCCATTGCATCTAAAGCTCGACCTTTTTGATAGAGAGATTCAATCTCTTCTGCAATTATTAATCCTAGAGATGCAAATCTAATTCCAAGTTTAAATC
>JANNDQ010000274.1:0-3188 GCA_031387965.1 Chamaesiphon sp. OTE_75_metabat_567 | reverse complement strand
GTCAGCAGGGTGAATCAGTGATTACCACTCTGCGACATCATCGCCAGCCAGAACTAGAAATTAAGGTTATCTACGCATTTCTGAACATCGAAGACATTAGTAAGTTTGATGGTGGCTCCTTGGTAAATGAGTCAGCCGTGGAAGTACCTGAGATTCAACTGCTATTTTATTTACTAGCGTTTCCAGAGATCGATCGGATTGTGTTTCTGAATAATTCTCAGGATCTAAATATCGGCAAAGAAATATCTCGTCAGAGTTTGGAAGATTCAATTGATCAAAAGCTCGAACAATCATCACCACCTCCGTTACCACCAGATGTCTGCTAAGGCTATTCGCCATGAGCAATCGTTGCAACTTTTCCTCTAAATACGATGTAATTGTAAATATTGTAAAACAGCATAATTGGAATCAATACGCCTACAAAAGTCAGCATAAATACCAACGCGCTGGGCGAAGCCGCAGCTTGATAAATCGTGATTTGAGTCGGGATAACATACGGAAATACAATCAATCCTAGTCCGACAAAACTCAATAAGAAAATTAGAATTGTCCAGACGAATGGGGTACGTTCCTCTTCTCGATCGATACTTTTAATTAACAACCAAATTAACAGTACACCCAAAATGGGAATAGTGGCAAAAATATACACCAGCGGCGCACTAAATAGGCGAGTTCGAGCCGCTTCATAGACAACTGGAGTAACGATCGTAATCAATACCGCGCCAATAAATGTGGTAATCGCCGCGATTTTGGCAGTCCGAAAGTGGATTTTTTGTAACTCACCTTCAGTTTTCAGGATTAGATAAGTAGAGCCGATTAGGACATAGCCTTGAATCAGCGTCAGGGCAACTAATAGCGATCGCCAATCCAGCCAATCCCAAGTAGAACCAGTAAAATGACCATTAGCATCGACAGTAATCCCTTCGATCACGCTACCGAGAGCAAAGCCTTGCCCTAAAGCGGCAATGAAACTACCGACCCCAAACGCATAGTTCCACAATAATTTATTAGTAGAATGCTCGCGGAACTCAAAAGCAACTGCTCGAAAGATTAGCCCAAAAATCATCATAAAAATGGGCATATATAGAGCAGTCAAAATTGTGCCATAAGCTAAGGGGAAAGCGCCAAATAATGCCCCCGCCATCACAACAAGCCAAGTCTCATTTGCATCCCAAATATTACCGAGGCTAGTCATCAAAATACTTCGCCGTTCTTCATCAGAACTAGTCAACGAGAGAATCCCCACGCCCAGATCGAACCCATCCAGAATCACATATAAAAACAGAAACAGCCCCAGAATCACGAACCAAACTTCCGGTAGAAAATGTAATAGTGCGTCCATGAGATCTCCTTACTGCTGGGCTTCTACTGGTCGTCGATCGGGTATTGATTCTGCTGGTGCTGTATTGATGATAAACTGACCATCTGCACCTGGTAGTGGTAGCTCCAGATTTGGACCTTCGCCGATAATTTTGCTAGCAAAATATAGGGTAGTAAACAGTAAAACTGAGTAAACCAATGTGAACAGAATTAGCGTTGTCAGGACATTACTAGCTGGAAGATTGGAGACACCATCTGCCGTGCGAATTTTGCCATAGAGTACCCAGGGTTGTCGTCCCACGCAGCGGACGATCCAGCCAGACTCGATCGCAATATAGCCCAAGGGTGCCGCAAACATCCACGATCGCAATAACCACTTCTGGGAACTAATTTCGGTAGGCGAGAGCTTGCCCCGATACCATTGCAAGGTACTCCAGAGCATCACGCCGACGAGCAAGAACCCAATCCCGATCATAATTCGGAACGAGTAGTAAATTAGCCCGACCATTTTCGGTCGATCGTTCCGCGCCCACTCATTTAGTCCCGGTACTGGCACAGTTAGATTCTTGCGAAACTCTAGGATATAGCCCAAGCCGTTGGGTACCGTAAGTTCCCAAGAGTTACGATTATTGGCTTCATCAGGGATGGCTAGGACGCTCCAGTCCGCAGGCTGTCCTGCTGGACTACTTTCCCACTTTGATTCCATTGCCGCAAGTTTCGTCGGCTGATACTCAGCCACCTGTTCAGCACTGAGGTGCCCTAGATAAATCTGAAGTGGTGCCACTGCAATTGCTGTCGCGATCGCAATTCTGAGTGACTGACTAAAAAAAGCCTGATGACGTTGCTTGAGAATATACCATGCACTGATCCCCCCAATCACAAACAGGGATGTCTCTAGCGTCGCTAAAAACATGTGGATCACACTTTTGACCATAAAGGGATTGAGAATCGCCTCAAAGTAGTCACTGACAATAAATTTACCATTGACCAGATCGCCGCCAGTTGGTGTCTGCAACCACGAGTTCGCTGACACAATCCAAAATATCGACAGATTAGAGCCAAAAGCCACCATAATCGTCGCAAAATAGTGGATCACTGGTGACACTCGACCCCAGCCAAACATCATAATCCCCAGAAATCCCGCTTCGAGCATAAAAGCCATCGAAGCTTCAAAGCCCAAAACACTACCAAAGAAATCACCAACAGCTTCAGAAAAAGGCCCCCAATTCGTGCCGAACTGGAACTCTAACGGCAGTCCAGTCGCGACCCCAATCCCGAAATTTAATAAGAACAGCCTCGACCAAAACCGGACATGATAGTAATAATTTGGCTCGCGGGTTTTTAGCCACAGCCCTTCCATAATCACCAGATAGATCGACATCCCCGTAGTGAGTACAGGCCACAGCATATGGAAAATAGCTGTCAAAGCAAACTGCATTCGCGTGAGGGCAACGGTATTGGAAAAAATATCCATATCTGACCTGCTAATTAGTTTGAATTTTTGATCTGACTCTCTCTCATCATAGACAGTTTTGCTAGTGAAAAATTTGAGTGACCTGTTCGCTCAATTTTTGTTGCGGAATCAAATATCGATTCAATAGCAAGATTATTCCGGTAATGGGGAATGCTAGAATTGAGCTTTGGTATCACTTGGCAACAACTACTAGGTGTTCACTATGGACGAATGGCAAAAAGAAATCGCTGCTGTGTTTAAAGATTTAACCGCAGTGTTTGATGAATTTGGTCGCGAATTCACGGAGTTGGTTGAAGAAGTCACCACCGGAGCTACGGAAATCCTCAACCTCCAATGGGACGAACTGAAAGAAGTGCTGACAGAACTCTGGCAAGAATTTGAATTAGAATTTGAA
>JANNDQ010000256.1:0-1626 GCA_031387965.1 Chamaesiphon sp. OTE_75_metabat_567 | reverse complement strand
GTCAGGGATATGTATTGGTACTGTGGTGAATCGATCGACTCTGAAACCATCGCGTTAAATATTAGCGATCCTGGTCTATTATATGGTGCGACAGTTTTCACGACGTTGAGAACTGATGCTCGGCTCGATCCCTTACTGCTCCTAGCCGTCGGGGATCTGGGGGAGTCGATCGATCTCCACTGTGACAGGTTAAGATTATCGATCGATGATCTAGGCTGGATTCAACCTGATTGGCTGCGAGTTCGATCGGGTGTGGATCAATTAACCTCGTTATTCCCCGTCTTGCGAATTACGATCTTTCCCGATGGACGAGAATTAATTACAGGGCGAGAATTACCGCCGAATTTAGCAACATTCCAGACAGCAGGTGTCGTCGCAATTATTGCCGACAGGAAATTTACTCGATCCCTGCCACAACACAAAACAGGTAACTATCTCGCGCCCTGGCTCGCCCTCCAACAGGCGCGGAACCAAAATATTCAAGAAGCTATCTTAATAGATGAGCGAGGTAACTGGCTCGAAACCACAACTGGCAACCTGTGGGGCTACCGCAATGGCTGCTGGTATACACCACCCCTGACTGCTGGCATTTTACCTGGAATTGCTCGATCGCAAATTATCAACCTCCTTCAGCGGGAAAATAAATCGGTAGTTGAAATCGACTGGGATCCAGAATGGGTAAAAGAATTGGACTCGATCGGCTATAGTAATTCGGTAATCCACCTGATCCCGATTAATACTGTGCTCACTCCGGTGGGTAAACTAGAGTATGAAGCCAAAAATTTATTGAAATTGCCCTATCAATAAAATGAGAGAAAGGTTAACATAAGTTAATAAAGATAAAATAAGCCAGATTATTGGCGGCGCGTAACTGAAGGAAACGACAGTTAGCAGATGGTTTCCATCAAGCACTGTCAAAGGTTACAAGTCACGAAGCAACTATATAGGAGAACGATTAGAGTGAATAATAAGCGGTGGAGAAATGCTGGACTGTATGTCCTGCTTGCGGTTGTAGCGATCGCACTGGCGACGACATTCCTCGAAAAGCCAGCCCCAGCCCAGAAAACACTGAAATATAGTCAGTTTATTCAAGAAGTCAAACGGGGTGAAATTGAGAATGTTGGCTTGAGTGCCGATCGTAGCAAGGCTCAAATTCAGGCAAAAGACGGTACTAAAGCGATCGTCAACTTGCCGCCAAACGATAATCAACTCGTGAGCATTCTCACTGAGAATGTCAAAGGCAACATTTATGTTCTGCCTACAAACGACGAAAGCGTTTGGTTCCGTGTGCTCAGTAGCTTATTCTTCCCCGTTCTCCTCTTAGTCGGATTATTCTTCCTGCTGCGCCGTGCTCAAAGTGGCCCAGGCAACCAAGCGATGAACTTTGGTAAGTCCAAAGCCCGCGTCCAAATGGAACCCCAAACCCAGATCACTTTTGGTGATGTGGCAGGGATTGAGCAAGCTAAATTGGAATTGACTGAAGTTGTAGACTTCCTCAAAAACGCTGACCGATTTACCGCATTAGGAGCCAAAATTCCTAAAGGTGTCTTGTTAGTCGGGCCTCCAGGTACAGGTAAAACCCTCTTAGCTCGTGCAGTTGCAGGCGAAGCTGGCGTACCTTTCTTT
>JANNDQ010000234.1:0-2720 GCA_031387965.1 Chamaesiphon sp. OTE_75_metabat_567 | reverse complement strand
TCACTCTTGCTCAATTCACCACTATAGGTCAAACTTGTGACCACATCAGTCGCATCTTCAGCATCGCCATCGGTTAAAGTAAATGATGGTAGTAGATGAATAATCTCCTTTAATACTACCGCGATCGCTGGATCTTTAACTGTAAGGATTCGGGTTGAAAATGCTAGAGAGGGGAAAATTTGCTAGAGTGGACAGATGAAAAAGCCCACAGCTAAGACACAGCAGGAAAAACCCAAAATCGAACAGTTGAGCCAAGCTGAACTAGTCGAATTGGTGCTGGGGCTGCAAAAAATCATTCAAGAGTTGCAGGAGAAATTAGGGATAGCGACGGGTAAAAGTCGAACAACCAGTCAAACATCGTCGCAACCACCATCTCTGGATCTAATGCAGAAATCCGAAAAAGCGAAAGTCGAAGCGGAAGAAGAACAAAAAAAGAAACCACGTGGGCAACCAGGACATCAAGGGAAAACACGCAAAGGATTTGGACGAGTAGATCGATATGAAATCAGCCAGCCAGAAGTATGTCAATGGTGTGGAAGTAAAGAATTAAGTGAAGAAATTAGTATTCAAACCCAGCAAGTAGCGTGCTTAGTCGCCAAGCCAATAGAGGTCGTAGAATATCAAACACAGTCATGTAAATGCCTAGAATGTGGAGGAATAGTTAGAGGGTCATTGCCAGAGGGAATAGTCCCAGGACAAGACTTGAACATTAATCTCCAAGCATTACTAGTATGGCTAGGGAACTATGGGCACTTGTCATATGAAAAGCAACAAGAATTGGTGTGGGAATTAGGTGGAATCGAGATTGGAACTGGAACACTCCAGAAAACAAATTAACGGGTAGCTGAGTCAGTAAAACCCACCATCACAGATTTATGGGAATGGGCGAAACACAGACCAAATGTGCATGTAGATGAGACTCCCTGTCTTGAAAAGGTGCTCTACTTGCGACTCACCTTCTCCTAACGGAGACGCTACGCGAATGGACGGGTGACCCGATTCGTGACAAGTTAAGGCGCAAGTCCAGTTGTCAAGCAGGGTTGAGGGGATGGCTCAAAAAAGAATGACCCTTCCTGGCCCACCCGCTCAGGGAAAGGGTCAATAATCAATTTCTTGGATGGTTTGCGGATAGATTTAATAACTCCCAAATCTTGATTTTCGGGTGCGGCAAAATATTTAATCGGGTCAGTCGCTAAACCCTTATGATGAGCGACATAAAAATGATAGAGGCCACGATAGATCATTTCTAAAGAAATGCGGTCAAAAGGAAGAGCGAAAAGTGCGGTCTTGGGGTTTCCCCAAGTGGAGCACCTTTTCAAGAGAGAAACATGCGTCGGCAACAGCATCGCCGAGATCGACTAAAACAGCATAAAATAGCCAAGTTCCCCAGAGTTGTAATTGAATACCATTGAGTGAACCCGTCCAGATATAACTTAATCCTAACAAGCGTTTAACTGTATTAAATGCCTCCTCGATTCGCCACCTTCTGCCATACAAATCGGCAACTACATAAGGCGGTAAAATCAGTGGGTCAAGTACACTTGTCAGGTAAGAATACCAAGTTTTACCCACTCTGATTTCTACTAATCTCATTGTGATACAAGGAATTGTCTTGTTGCCAGCACCCATTTTGACAGTCCGGTCACGGATGTTGTAACTGTTTGTGAATACTCTCTCGACCGTAAATGATGCTCTGTTGTTTAGTCGGGTAATTAAATGAACATCACCTGCAATTAGTTGTTGCCAAAACTGATAATGACAGAACCCTCTATCTAATAATATCAATGTCTGGGGCTTAACCAGCTTCAAGATGTCTGACTCGAATCTCATGTCACTAGCTGTTGCTTTCTCCTGAAACCAAATTTCTACTGGTAGTCTAGTTACTATATCTATGACCACTCCAATCTTTCCAGCTAATTGATTTTTTGGCACCTCTGCCAAACTGTCTAATTTCTTGAAGATTGCTTCCAATGTTGAGCCATCACAATCCCAAATTCTCTCAAATTTAGTGCGGGCAAATTGAATGCTTTCTGGCAGCGGCCTTTTATTACGACTGTGCCATTTTCGCTCAAATTCTGGTAGTAATTCTTTGAATACTCGCTCAAATATTTCGGCGGGAAATGTCAAAAATCTCTGTGATAATGCTTGTTGGCTCACTTGTGTTGATTCGCACCATAGAAATCCTTCTCTGGCGAGTATTCTGCTGAGTTCTCTGACTCCAGCTACGTCTCGCCAAATTAACGTCAGCACTGCTGCTACCATCAGCGGCAGATTCAGTATTCTATCCCTCATTCCGAGTTGGCGATAGTACTTCTCTTGTGCTAGTACTGCTGGCGTGACTAGCTGTTCTAGTTGCGCTGCTACTACCTCATCTTCCATCATTGGGCGTTGCTGCCGCTTGGCGTGGTCACGATTTGTTGTCCGCTGTCTTGTCGCACTTGTATGGGCGGGAAACCCGCCCACAGTGCGCCGCTTTTTGGGCATGGGTCACGCAGTAGGTTCTAACTCTTTCCTAGTCCGAGTTTGACATCAAATCTTTCTCCCCTTGACAAACCTCGGTTTTTCTTAACTTGTCACGAATCGGGTCACCCGCCCAGTTGCCAGTATGCGCTGTGAATTAGAAATAGGATATTTGCATTTAATATGCTAGAATGCAAAGATGCAGAAAGCCTATCGCTACCGCTTCTATCCTACCACCGAGCAAGAATCACTCCTGCGCC
>JANNDQ010000216.1:0-2771 GCA_031387965.1 Chamaesiphon sp. OTE_75_metabat_567 | reverse complement strand
CCGTCAAGCTTATCACAAGAATTTTTCGATGGCTTTAATGGGTCATAAGATGACTAGAGATATTCAAATTAGTTTAGATGATCAACTAGTTGATGATCTTTTAAGTAGTTGGGAAGCTGAGCATAGATGTGATTTTATTGTTTGGTCTGGATTTTGGATGCCGCTGATCGAAAAGTACCGAAATCGCGTCGCTCCAACAGTAATTAATGTCGATATCTGTCGGATTGATGCCGAAATATCTGCAACATTTAAAACTTATACCGATCTTAATCAAGATGATACTGAGATCTGGTTATGGAATTGGGAGCAGCGCAAACTAGTTTATGAACTGCCTGTCACGACTCAACCACCGAGTCCGTATCAGGATAGAGCTGATAGATTTGTGATTCATGGCGGTGGCTGGGGAATTGGCACATATACTAGTAAAATTTCGGAACTAGAGCAGGTAAATATCTCATTAGATATCGTTGCTTATGAGATTGATGAAACTACCCATCCACACCCTAATCATCGATACTTTATGATCGATCCGAATTGGTTTGCTTGGCTTCAGAATCGGCATCTTCAGCCTGAGTTTCCACCATTTGGAGAAGTGAAAAATCCAGTTGATTTTAAGAACAAACCAGAATATCATGAGTTGTTCGATCGCATCAGAAATAGCAAGGCAATTATTAGTAAACCAGGCGGTGGTACTTTAATTGATTCTTTGGCTGCTGCTACGCCCATTATTCTGCTGGAGCCTTATGGTTACGCCGAAGCAAGTAACGCTGCGCTGTGGGAATATTTGGGATACGGGATTGCTTACGATCGATGGCAAGAACTAGACTACGATCTGGGAATAATTGAACAGCTACATCAAAATATTTTGAATCGTAGCCGCACAGAAATTAATTATGCTCAAAGCTATGCTGAAAGATCCAGAAAAGATTGATAAATAGTTGATCTAAATTGCGAGCAAATTAATCCCGATTAGTGATGTCTGCTGTAGATAAATCCCCCAATCCTCAAGGTCAAGAACAGCTCTGGAATTCAATTCGATCGGCACTAAATTCTGCTCGGAAGGGGTCGTCGATCGATCAAATAGTCCGAGGTGATGTTTTACCGCTTTCCTTTGCTCAGCAGCGATTTTGGTTCATCGAACAATTAGCGCCCGCAAGCTCAGTGAATAACCTAAGATTAGCTTGCCACTTAACAGGACAGCTCGATCTGATTGCATTAGAGCAAAGTTTAGGGGAAATTTCCAGACGACACGAAATTCTCAGAACCAGCTTTCGGACAATTGACGGGACATTGACCCAAACTATCGATCCAGATCCAAACCTAACCCTAGAAATCATCGATCTACAACACAGATTAGAAATCGATACTTTAGCCGAAAGGCTGCAACAAGATGCAGCAAAGCAACAGCTCACACAAGCGGCACAACAGCCATTTGATCTGACACAAGCCCCTTTGTTACGGGTGAAACTGATTCGCCTTTCTCCAATTAATCATCAGATGATCGTGGTCATGCACCATATCATTAGTGATGGATTGTCGATCGAGATTTTCTGCCAAGAACTGACTGCCCTATACACAGCCTTCTCTACTAATCAACCTTCACCTCTGTCAGATCTAAGAATTCAGTATGCCGACTTTGCGGTGTGGCAACATCAGCGGCTCGAAAGTGGCACTCTTACCGCTCAGCTTGAGTACTGGAAACAGCAGTTAGGTGGCAGCCTACCAATTCTCCAATTGCCCACGGACAGAGCACATCCCTCAGTTCAGACAAGCAAAGGTGCCTATCAATTTTTGGAACTGCCCCACAACCTCACCGAGGCGCTTAAATCCCTGAGCAAGCAAGCAGGTGTCACCCTATTTATGACCTTATTAGCAGCCTTCCAAACCTTGCTCTATCGCTACAGCGGACAGGAAGATATCATTGTTGGCACTCCCAGCGCTGGGCGCAACCGTCCCGAACTTGACGGATTGATCGGTTGTTTTATCAATACGCTGGTGCTGCGGACTAATCTAGAACACGATCCTAGCTTTCAAGAACTGTTGAAGCGAGTCCAGCAAGTAACCACAGACGCTTATGCCCACCAAGAGATCCCCTTTGAGAAAGTGATCGAAGTGCTAAATCCAGCCCGAGATTTAAGCCGTTCACCGCTATTTCAGGTGATGTTTGTGTTCGAGACAAGCAGCAGCGACACATGGGCACTACCAGGACTGACATGTAGACATATCGAAGTCCCCAGCACCAGCTCAAATTTTGAGATCACCTTGAATCTTCAAGCAACTGCTACCGGGATTCGGGGTGGGATTGAGTACAACACCGATTTATTTGATCCGACGACGATCGATCGCATGATCGGACATTTCCAAACTTTGCTCGCAGGGATTGTCGCCAATCCAGCTCAGAGCATCTCAGCTTTACCGCTATTAACCCCAAGGGAACAGCAGCAGATTTTAGTTGAGTGGAATGATACCAACACCGACTATCCCCAACACCTTTGTCTCCACCAATTATTTGAAGCCCAAGTCCAGCGCACGCCTAATGCGATTGCCGTAGTTTGTGGGCAGGATCGGCTGACTTATGATCAGCTCAATTGTCGATCGAATCAACTGGCAGATCGCTTACATAGGCTGGGCGTAACCGCCGATGTGCTGGTGGGAATTTTGATGGAACGATCGATCGATCTGGTGGTGGGATTACTGGGGATACTGAAAGCAGGCGGGGCTTATCTGCCCCTAGATCCAACTTATCCACCCGCCCGATTGAGCTATATGTT
>JANNDQ010000194.1:0-8626 GCA_031387965.1 Chamaesiphon sp. OTE_75_metabat_567 | reverse complement strand
ATTCAGGGTGCCAAGAGTTTGGGCATTAGTGCCACCACGCTGAAATTAACTCAAGCTGGTGCGGATACTACCATTAACTTTGGTGCTCAAACCTTAGCAATCCTGACCGGAATTCAAGCCAGCAGCTTGACTCCAGCTCAGTTTGTCTTTGCATAATCGCAAATCGGCTTTCCTGTGTAAATCTGCTAGGTACGATCGATAATTAATGCGATCGATCGTACCTAGCTTTTTAGATTCGATCGCGTTTACTGATTCCTGCTAGTAACAGTGTGATCCAGCCTACAATTTTCTCAATACTTAACGCAGGTAGCAGGTAATTGAGAAGAATAGCCAGTCTGGTTAATTTGAGATAAAGTAGTAAGAATTAACAGGTAAATTATGAATACTATAAATAATTCACCGATCGAGGATCTAGCACCCGTAGGCATAGCGACTGTGGCGGAGCTACAGCATCAACTCAACGATTTACTCCAGCAACTATCACCAGAGCGATTAAAGGTATTGGCTGATTTTGCAGCTTATTTGGCAAATGTGGAAAGTGAAGCTGCAACTCAAGAACTTTTAGAGATTCCTGGATTGATGGAACGAGTTAATCAAAATCAATTAACTCCCAAAAGTCAGTATACAAATTGGAGAAACCTTCGCTCTGATGTATGAAGTTCTGCTCCATCCTGATGCCCAAGCGGTGTATATTAATGTTGATAAAGCTCTAGCACAGATTCATATAGCTATAACTTCTTAAAGAATGTTGGAGCTATTTTTTAGAGCCAGATCTAGATTTGTATATTTCCCGTAACAATCATCGGTGGTCGATCGCCTGAATATGCTAGGTTGCTAGGTAGTTAAATCAGTCCAACCTTCAATTCAGCTCCCGCTATATGACAGCTTTCTCCACCGACACCAAGTTTCTACCCCCTGCTGATGCTAAAAGTCGGATGACTCAGTTCATGCGGGAATTCCAAGATAGTGTCTGTCAAGGCTTGGAAGCAGTAGATGGTGGTGGCAAGTTCCAAGAAGAAAGCTGGGATCGTCCTGAAGGCGGGGGCGGTCGATCGCGAGTGATGAAAGAAGGTAATGTATTTGAACAGGGCGGAGTCAATTTTTCCGAAGTTTGGGGCGATCATCTGCCGCCTTCAATTTTGAGCCAACGCCCCGATGCGGCTGGACATCGGTGGTTTGCGACAGGTACCTCGATGGTACTGCATCCGCGCAATCCGTATATCCCCACTGTCCACCTCAACTACCGTTACTTTGAAGCTGGCCCCGTGTGGTGGTTTGGCGGTGGTTTGGATCTGACTCCCTACTATCCATTTGCGGAAGATGCTAGTCATCTCCACAATACGCTCAAAACAGCTTGCGACAAACACAGTCCTGATTTGTACCCGACTTTTAAGCTCTGGTGCGATGAGTATTTCTACCTCAAACACCGCAATGAGACCCGTGGCGTGGGTGGAATCTTCTTTGACTACCAAGATGGTCAAGGAGCATTATATCGCGGCCCTGACCCGCAAGGGCCTGCGGCTGAACACAGCGATCGAATCGGGATACCTAGCCCCCGCACCTGGGCGGAATTATTTGCAATCACTCAAGACTGTGCGAATAGCTTTCTACCTGCATATGTGCCAATTGTGGAACGCCGTCGCGATACTGAGTATGGCGAACATCAGCGCAATTTTCAACTGTATCGACGTGGGCGCTACGTTGAGTTTAATTTAGTCTATGATCGCGGCACAATCTTCGGACTCCAAACCAACGGACGCACAGAATCGATCCTGATGTCTTTGCCACCGCTAGTCCGCTGGGAGTACGGCTACCAACCGGAACCGAACTCGCCTGAAGCCGAACTCTACAATGTTTTTCTCAAGCCTCAAGATTGGGCTAATTGGCAGGGGTAAATTAATTAATAATTGTTAGAAGGATGTACGGGGATTTCGACCAATTGCGCTTGTCTGTGAAGATGTGTGTACTAACTACTCGATCGAATTCCCCGCAATTCCATCTGATCCATAAAGAACTCTTCCAGAGAGGCGCGTCCCTGTTTAATTGATAATAATTCTGCGCCCATTAATCTAAGTGTACCGATAAACTCTTGGGGTTCGCCATTGATTTGTCCCGACCAAATATCGTCATGGTGATAGGTGATTTCACCCATCCAGCGACTGAGGATTTCAGAATTACCACCCCGTCCACTCGCATAGTAGTATTTATCATTATTTGTGAGCAATTCGCCCAGAGTACCACAACAAATTAATTCACCTTGAGCCAGAATTCCGACGCGATTACAGATTTCTTCTACTTCACTCAAGACGTGACTATTAAAGAAGACTGTTTTGCCCATATCGCCGAGGGAAAGAATAATCTCGCGCATCTGTTTACGTCCGAGCGGATCGAGTCCTGACATGGGTTCGTCGAGAAATACGAGTTCAGGATCGTTAATCAAAGCTTGCGCCATACCCACTCGTTGTACCATTCCTTTTGAGTACTGGCGCAGCTGTTTTTTCTTAGCAGCCGATTGAGCTAAACCAACTAATTCTAGTAGAGCAGGAATGCGTTGCTTTTGGACGGAGCGAGGAATTTCAAATAGTCCGGCGGTGTATTCTAGTAATTCCCAGCCCGTGAGAAAATCATAGAAGTAGGGATTTTCTGGGAGATAACCAATCTTTTGTTTAGTCGATCGATCACCCAGCGGTTTGCCGAGTAATAATCCTTTACCGGAAGTAGGTTTGACGATGCCTAACAATGTCTTGAGCAAGGTAGTTTTGCCTGCACCATTTAACCCCAATAAACCAAAGGTTTCACCTTGGAGGACTTGCAATGTGCATTCTTTGAGGGATTCAACTTGACGATCGAGCCAAAATCCGGTGCGGTATACTTTGCGAAGTTGATATGTTTCGATTGCTGATTCAATCGAGGTGGTTGATGTTGATCGATCAGATCTTTGGGTGATTGCAGTCATAATTACGGAAATCGAGGGTAGATGGTTTAGATTTTGATAAACCAGCGTTGGCGATACATCAAGTATGATACACCCAACCATAGCAAGACAGTCGCGATCGCGAAGGTCACTCCACTATTTAGAGTACCCGCCCAGCCAAATAATCGATCATTCAACCACTGATAGACGGATAGATCTCTAGCAATCTGATTAACCATCAATAGCTTAATCAACCAAATCGAAGCTACATAAATAAAGATTGCATTCAATCCCATAATTTCAAACGGCTTGAACCACTTCAGGTATTTACGGACATCGATTAATTCATAACAAGCTGCCAGCGAAATTAAGCCCCAGCCAGTCGTTACCAGCACATAAGAACTTGTCCACAACTTCTTATTAATCGGGAAAAATCCATTCCAAACTAACCCAATTACCACCGCTGCTAATCCAAACATTAGCAGATTGAGACTGGTTTTTGAAGATACAGGCTGACGTTTAAGCCATGCACCTGTGAGGTAGCCAAATAAGATACTAACTATGGCGGGAATCGTGCTGAACAATCCTTCTGGATCGCTCATGTTAGCAGAACCCTTATGTAGATGGGCTGGGGTAAGAATTAATCGATCAATATAAGCGCCAAAGTTACCAACTTTGGTAAATACGCCAGCGCTATTATCTAGGGCAGGAACGAAGGTAATAATCAGCCAGTATCCGATCAGAATCTCTGCTGCTAAAATCCAGATCCCGCGTTCTGACAGGACTAGAATTGCGATCGAAGCAAATAGGAAAGCGATCCCAATCCGCTGCAATACGCCCATAATCCGCAGCTGTTCGAGATTAAAGAAGAATTTTGGATCAGTTAAGTTATAGTTCCAGATTAGATTATTTAAAATTAAACCCAACCCAAATAAAATCAAGCTGCGACGAATGATTTGGAGGTATACCTGCTTAGTAATTCGGACATTTCCACTGGTATATTTAGCCAGCGAAAAAGCCATCGCTACGCCGATAATAAACAAGAAAAATGGAAAAACTAAATCGGCGATCATATAGCCATGCCACTCAGCATGATCCAGCCAAGCATATTTCTGAGCGGGGAGACTTGCCATGTTGACTAAAATCATGGTAGCCATCGTAATTCCCCGAAAGACATCGAGCGAAGTTAGACGCATAAAACCGAAACCCAATAACTCATTAATCAAAACCCTAAAGCCTAAGTGAGCATCTCACTTTTATTGCTGGCAATGCCCTCGCCCCGCCCTTGCCTCCGGCTCTGGCTCCCCTCCCCCAAGCTGGGGAGAGGGGTTGGGGTTGTGGGCTGTTAACCTATCCCCTATCCCCAATCTCAAAAGCTTCACTACCCATCAACAGAATCAGCGTCGCAATTCCCGCGAAAAAAGCGCCAATCGCAAAAGTGAACCCAGAGCCGACGGCATACCAACACCAGCCAGCAATCAGATTAGCAAAGAGGAGGGTGATACCGATCGACAGATTGAACACACTGAAGGCTGTCCCCTTTCTAGCTGGCTCTACAGCGTGATCGACTAGATCGAGGAGTAAACCCTGAATCATCGCTAAATGAAGACCATACAAGCCAAATAAGCACCAAATCTGGACGTTTGTGGTGACGACTGCTAGTCCGAAGTAGACAATTACGTGAAGCAAAAAGCCAGCCAAGAGCAGCCGCACCTTGAGAACTCGATCGACAATCGCACTCATCGGATAAGTAACCAAGGCAAAGACTAAGTTCATAATAATTAGCCCCACCGGAATCAATGGTAGCCAAATATTAATTTCAACCGATCGCATCAGCAAGAAAGCTTCACTAGAGTTACCGAGATTAAAAAAGACAGCCACGGCAAGTAATAACCAATATTCTGATCCCAAATACGGTAAATCTTGCCAATAAATCGGATTATAGTCTTGTGGGGAACGCTCAGTTTGTTCTGGATAGCGGCTGAGGGCACCAGATATCTCACCCTGGCGCGCTGGCTGGTTGTAAAATTCATCATTACCAGCCAGTAAACCTGTCATTTCGGCAGGCATCATCAATAATTTCTGCCGCTTTTGGACTGGTTTAACGGCGATCATCATCACCGCCAAACCCATGCAGCTGGGTACAATCGCCGCAGAGAAGACAATTTGATACTTGTAATCATTTTGCGAGAAAAATAAGATGATCCCAGCGATCAGTGAACCGATACAGGCTCCAGCAATTAGGAGTGACTGGCGCAATCGATAAGCCTCGCTCCGCATTTCGGTAGACGTAATATCCGCCATCAATGCTTTGCGGGGCGCTACACCGATTCCCTGTCCAAATCGATCGCCAAATTGAGCACCAATTACCCAGAGTGGATCGATGGCAATCGGGAGGATCGATCGCATCACCGTCGAAAGTCCATAGCCAACTACTGCCAGCCCTTTCTGCATCCCTAAATAATCACTCAATCCGCCGGAGAATACGCGCATAATTGCCAGTGTTGCAGCAGCAACGCCTTCAATTTCGCCCATTGTCAATGCTCCGCGCTGGAGTTTGAGCAAGACAAAGATTGGTAAAACCGATCGAATCATTTCCGCACTAATATCTGTCAACAGGCTAGCAAGACTCAAAATCCACACATGGCGCGGTAACTGCTGCCGTAGCTTCTCCTTGGGAGAATCAAGTTTCATAAATTAGGGAGATAGGAACAATAACTAAAATAAAAGTAGACTCGAAAGATCGGCACAGCAGCATCAATCTGCGCCCAATCTCGTAGTCTTACGGTTGAGGAGTGATTTTACCTTCTTTAACTAATGCTTGGTAGATTAAAGCCGCTGCATCAGCGCGAGTGGCATTTTGAGAAGGTTTGAGTAGAGCTGGCGTTTGATCTTGGATTGTTAATCCAGAATCTACTGCGGATGCCATTTTCTCGCGCGCATATTTTGGCATGTTTTGAGCATCACTAAACTTGCTCAGCACTTGATCCGAACTACTTGCGACAGGGAGCTTCAATCCCTTAGCGAGGGAGATCTGTAACTGGAAGCGAGGAATCGGTTGATTTGGGGAAAATTTCGTTGGCGAGTAGCCAGTCATAAATCCTAGCTGTACTGATTTATCTACAGCTTCCTTGCGGGGATAGTCAGTCGGAATATCCTGAAATTTAGCTGCTGCGGTAGTGATCGGCTTATCGGCAAAGGCTCGATCGAGCATTTTTGCATATTCACCTCTAGTAATTTCCTTCGTCGGATCGAATTTACCTGTCCCAAAATCATCGAGAATTCCCCGCTTTTGAAGTTCGGTAATATAGGTTTCACCCCAGAACTGGTCAGGGATATCGGTAAATTCTGGTGCAGTAGCGACAGGTGTGGTGGGCACAACAGGTACAGGCACGATCGCCGGGATGGTTGTGGTAGAAACCTTTGTCTCCGCAGGGACTTCCACGGGAACTTCCACTGTTTTTACCTTCGCTGGAGCGGTGGTAGTTGTTGTTGTCTGGGTGGAACTTTGTCGATCTCTAGTTGCCACACTCGCGATTGTCTGTCTCTCTCTACCAGTACTGGTATTTTCACCTAAGAGTCCACCTGGACGGGATACTTCACCAACCTTACTAGTCGTAACGCCTTGGAATAAATTCGTTGGTCGGTATTTTTGACCGATTCCCCAGAAAAATACTGTACCAATTCCCGCCATTGCCACCACGATGGCAATTAATTCATCAGCAGTCAAGCGACGACGACGGTTAGGATTGGGGGTAGGAGTAGGTGAATTAGTCATATTTTTTACTTTAATTACTAGAATCGATCGATTCAATATTTGGTGATAATTTTAGCTGGATATCTTACGCTGATTTTAGCTAAAATTATCGCATCATTTGCCTTTAGTTACCAAAATATTGAGTATTTAGTCCTAAGTCGATGCCCAGGTTCAAAACCTCATTCCCAGCGGGTCAATATTGCCTGAATTTCTGACTGAATCGCTACTTCAGACTGACTGGCATCAATCCTAACAATGCGATTTGGATAGCTATTTGCTAACTCTTGATACCCTTGGCGGACTCGTTGATGAAAATCTAAAGTTGCTTGCTCCATGCGATCGGGTTTTCCCCGTCGCATAACGCGCTGTAGCCCAATTTCGACATCAAGATCGAGCCAACAGGTGAGATCGCTTTGCAAGCCACCTGTCGCTAGTTGATTTACCCGATCGATCTCATCTCGATCAAAGCCCCGTCCATAGCCCTGATAAGCGATCGTCGAGTCCGTAAATCGATCGCACAAAATAATATTACCTTGCTCTAGCTGCGGTCTAATTACCGTTTCCACATGTTGGGCACGATCAGCACCGTACAATAATAATTCAGTCCGATTACCCACCTCACTAGTTGGATCTTCAAGCAAGAGTTGACGGATTTGCTTGCCTAATTTTGTCCCGCCTGGTTCGCGAGTGATCACAATTAGTCGATTTTTGCCATACCTTTGTTGCAGCCACTCAGCCGTCTGGTGGATCTGGGTAGTCTTGCCAGCACCTTCAACTCCTTCAAACACGATAAACTTACCACTCATTATTCATGCTGATTACCTCCAGTACGCTACCGCACAATAAATAGATCTTTAGTTACAAATTAGTGACTGAATTCTGGTAGGATGTCAAGAGAATTTGAGAGAACTAAACCTTAATCTTAACAAATACGTATTATGTCTCGCTACGTCTGTCATTTTTTAGTCAATCTTTCACCTCAAAACGTCCGATTTCCACTCAAAAAATTGTTTGAAGCCTGTGGAATGGACCCGATGTATGATACCGATGACTATGTGATGGCGCGCGAGATTCCCGGTCAAGTTTCATTTACTAGATTAGTGACGGCGGAAGTATCGATCGATCCCATTACTGATAATTCAGACTTGGTGAGACTAAATTTTTTGGTCAAAAACGACGAATTACCACTCAATGCCAATAATCATTGTCGTCAAATTTTCGATCTACTGCGGGTGGCGATCGCCCACAACTATGACTGGCAGGCACTCGATTCGCCAAAGGATCGGCTTCTCCCCGTTCGCACAGCGTCTCGTTCTGAGAAGACGCTTTGCGAACACCAACAACTACAATTATCGGATCTCCCCCTCAAACCTCAGCCTGATGCAGATCTGCCTACAGCTGCGACACTGAGCACAGCTCTGAATTAGTTCGATCGTCAATCTCCTTGAAAAATGCGGTTTTTACGTCTAAAGTGAGCTGTAATATCCATCTCAACTTCATAGGGAAATCATCTCATGACTCTGGCTATAGGCACAAAAGCTCCTGATTTTAACGTTAAGGATACAAATGGTAATGCTGTTTCCCTAGCTGGGTTGGCTGGCAAGAAAGTAGTGATGTATTTCTATCCTAAAGATGACACGCCTGGTTGTACCAAGCAAGCTTGCAGTTTTCGAGACAATTATGCAGTTTATCAAGACAAAGGGATCGTGATCCTCGGTGTCAGCAAAGACGATGAGTCCTCCCATCAAGCTTTTACCGAAAAATTTAGTCTCCCCTTCCCACTCTTGGCAGATACGACTGGATCGATCGTCACTGCTTATGATGTAGACGGTGGTGGCTACGCCAAACGTGTCACCTATGCGATCGATGAAACTGGTAATATCGTCCATGTCGATACCAGCGTCAAAACTGACACTCACGCCACTGATATTCTGACAGCACTGGGCTATTAAATT
>JANNDQ010000183.1:0-2399 GCA_031387965.1 Chamaesiphon sp. OTE_75_metabat_567 | reverse complement strand
AACGTTGCAGAAATTGTACTAAAAGTCGGGGATTTGTGTTCCAACATTTCAAGCAGGACTTAAAAAATGACTTAATTGCTGGTTTGTTGGTAGTGATTCCACTTGCTACTACAATCTGGCTGTCAATTAATGTGGCAACATGGGTAGTCAATTTCTTGACTCGAATTCCCAAGCAGATCAATCCTTTTGATGGCTTGCATCCGATCCTTGTGTATGTGCTGAACCTATTGGTGGGATTGACTGTGCCACTTTTGGGAATTTTGTTGATTGGGTTGATGGTGCGGAATATTGCAGGCAAGTGGCTGCTAGATGTGGGAGAACAGTTGCTCCAAGCTATTCCCCTTGCTGGATCGGTTTACAAAACCCTCAAACAACTACTCGAAACTCTCCTCAAAGATTCGGGCAACAAATTTCGACGAGTAGTCTTGGTTGAATATCCTCGGCGAGGGATTTGGGCACTCGCCTTTGTCACTGGAACGCTCGATAGTGAAATTCAGTCCCAGATGCCCCAAGGGATGTTAAATCTGTTTATTCCGACGACACCCAATCCCACCACGGGCTGGTATGCGGTAGTATCAGAGCAGGATGTGCTCGATCTTGCCATGTCGATCGAGGATGCTTTTAAAGTAATTGTTTCCGGTGGGATCGTTAATCCTGGTAATGTAGCAATAGCCGCTTTGAGTCAAAACTCAGCACCTGCGATCGATCCGCCGATGGCTAGTGCTCTGCTCACCCCCATTATCGATGCTCCAGAGGAGCAAGCTCTCCGCCAACGGGAGGACAATTTATAGTCGATCATCGCTCATGGATTTTTCTCTCAAGCTAGCTACCCAGATTCAAAACTTTTTTAAGCATGACTTAGTTGTTCTACCGTCAGAACTCGCAGGGAAGGTTTTACGGGTAGAAGTGCAAATTCCGAGCCTAGAACCCTTGAGCTGGCTAGCAGCACAAAATTCAACAGTCAAAACTTATTGGTGTGATCGTCAGGGTGGTTTTACAATGGCTGGAGTCGGTACTCTAGAAATAATTTCTGGCGATCTGCCGATTGATTACGCAACTATTTTTGCTAAATTAAGAGAAAAGTTATCACCTTTATTTCCCCACGTTCGCTACTACGGTGGGATTGGATTTAGTCAGGATTTGGCGATCGATCCAGACTGGAAACTATTTGGGAATTATCGATTTGTTATTCCCAGATTTGAAATTTGGATCGAGGGATCTAACAGTTTTTTGGCTTGTAATTTCTGCTGCGATCTAAATTCTGAAGAACTTAATCTAGAATTAGAATTAATCTTAAAAGAATTAGCTCAACTCAATTTTACCGAATCAGCACCGCGCTCAGTACCGTTACAAATCGATTTGTCTCCGCCACCGCTATGCAAGCGAGTAGATCGCCCAAACCGAACTGAGTGGAGTCAAAATATTGAATTCGCATTAGCTCAATTCACTGATTTAGATCTCGACAAGATTGTGCTAGCCAGACAGTCTACTCTAACATTCGCAGCGGATCTACAGCCCCAATTACTGCTACAGTCCCTTAGTTCAAATAACTCTAATAGTTATCAATTCTGCTTCCAAGTTAATCAGACTACAGCATTTATTGGGACTTCGCCAGAGCGACTTTACCACCGCCAAGATCGGTTATTTCAAACTGAAGCTATTGCCGGAACTCGTCAGCGCGGCGCATCGCCCCAACTCGATCGAGAATTGAGCGAAGATCTGCGCAATTCATCAAAAGATTTACACGAGCATCAATTAGTTGTTAATAATCTCAAGACTACTCTAGCCCAACTGTGTGATTCAGTCACAATCGATCGAGAATTAACCATTCTCAAGCTAAATAAAGTTCAACATCTCTACACTCAATGTCAGGGAATTTTAAAACCTCAGATTACTGATGCCGATCTGCTGCCAAAACTTCACCCAACCCCCGCTGTCGGCGGTTTCCCGCGCATACCAGCACTGAAGTTAATTAGAGAATTAGAACCGTTTGAACGGGGCTGGTATGCGGCTCCAGTTGGTTGGGTTGGCTATGACGAAACCGAATTTGCGGTGGCGATTCGATCGGGTTTAATCGTTGGCGGAGCTTCTCCACAGGAGCAAGCTCTCCGCCAACGATTATTATTATTCGCAGGTGCGGGGATTGTCCGTGGTTCTCAATCAGAAGATGAATGGGCAGAAATCGAGAATAAAATTCGCCACTTCACCGATTTATTTGGCAACATTGGTAAGGGCAATGTCTTGTCTAGCTTTTCTGCCTAAGAGGCTGTTTGAAAAGTATAAATTAATCCCCCCAACCCCCTTAAAAAGCGGATGCGCGTACCGTTCGGGTTCCCCGACGGTTTAGCGCACCAAGCGGGGGAGCAAGAGTCAAAGTCCCCCTTTTTAAGGGGGATTTA
>JANNDQ010000177.1:0-2427 GCA_031387965.1 Chamaesiphon sp. OTE_75_metabat_567 | reverse complement strand
CCCTTCGTTTGCGATTGGCAGTAATTTTTTCTTGCTTATGCGTTGGGAAAATACTCAAAAAGGATTTAGCTTTGAGTTTACCGTACTGTCTTTTGTAATAGTTATTTTCACATTATTGTTGCTAACTTTCCTAACTAATATGCTTAGACGACGACACCTCTAAAAGGAGTTAAAGTGACAAACTCAAAACATATCGCCGGATTGATCGGCCCCACTCTAATTGCCATGACCATATCCGAATCCAAATTTATCCAGCCTCATCTCTATGACACCCAAATTGCACCTGTCGTTTACCTTTCAGGCACGTTGCTGTTTGTTGCTGGTCTGGCGATCGTCCGCGCTCACAATCGTTGGATGGGCGACTGGACAGTGCTGGTGACGCTGATAGGTTGGTTTGCCATATTCGGTGGACTGTTTCGGATGTTTGCGACAGGGTTTTACCAGCAGGGTGCTCAAAACACTACTGCCCTGTTAGTGCTGGAACTCATTCTGCTGGCAGTCGGGATCTTTCTGACCTTCAAAGCCTATGTAAGCATAAAATCGTGAAATATAAAAGTCTCTGATGTATTTTCACACCGATCGATAAATTCTTCGATCATCACACCCTATCAAATCCTAAATTAACAATTTGAGGTCAGTATTATGTGGATAAAATCGATTGTAATTATTATTGTATCAGCCATTGTTTTGTTTGGAATAGCGAGTCTTTATGGTAAATATCAGTGGCAGTTAGAGACCGATCGATTGCGCGATCGGTTAACCAATGGGAAGCAAACTATTAATCCCAAAACTTATGATTCCAAAGAGCTTGAAGGCTTACCAGATCCAGTGCAGCGATTCTTTCGGGTTGTATTGAAGGAGGGACAACCGATCGTGGCGACGGTCAATCTTTCTCAGCAGGGAATATTCAACATGAGTGAGACTGCAAGCAAGTGGAGTCCGTTTACTGCCACTCAAATTGTTACCGCCCAACGTCCAGGATTTGATTGGGATGCGCGAATTCAGATGGCTCCAGGCGTGAGTGCCTTCGTTCATGATGCTTATGTGTTAGGAGCAGGTAGCTTACACGCATCATTACTCGGTCTTTTGACCGTTGCCGATGTGCGCGATACACCAGCCGCCGCCCAAGGTGAGCTGCTGCGATTTTTTGCCGAGATGCCTTGGTATCCGACTGCGCTATTACCCAGTCAGGGTGTACGCTGGCAAGCCATTGACGATACCTCCGCCCGCGCTACATTCACCGATGCTCCAACAACCGTCTCCCTCGTGTTTCGGTTTAATGCTGAAGGGACGATCGAAACCATGCGAGCTGAAGCGCGTTATCGCGACAAGCTGACTGCGATGCCGTGGAGCGGCAGGTTTTGGGACTATTCAGTGCGTAACGAGATGCTGATTCCGTTGCAAGGCGAGGTGGGATGGGAGTATCCAGACGGCATTCGGCTCTATTACAAAGGAAAAGTCACAGAGATTAACTATGAATTTGCAACGTAAATAATGGCGGAAATCTCAAATCTTGTATCCATTGGTCAAAATACAAAATAATGCTGAAAATTATCTGTGCTTTTGTCACTCAAGAAATTACTTTCAGGCAACAGATATTATGAAAATCTCTAATCTAGTTACCTGGTTGACAGCCCTAATCATCGTACTGGCATTGGTCGCTACCAGTATCGGCTTGTTTTGGCAGGCTGAGGGCGATCCGTTTTCTTTTAGTACACTGCGAGGAGATACTGTATCGATCGCTGGGCAGGGCTTGTACCGCTATGATACGACGCTAATGGCGGTGGGTTTTAAAGCAGGTGATGCGGTAACACTAATTCTAGGTATCCCCGCGCTGATTTTCTCCCTGTTGAGCTATCGACGCGGCTCCGTCAGGGGTGGATTATTGTTGGCGGGTACGCTAGCTTACTTTCTTTACAGCTATGCTTCAGTAACGTTTGGAGCCGCTTACAACCATTTATTCCTCGTCTATGTCGCGCTGATGTCGGCTAGTTTATTTGGGCTAATTCTGACGTTGATGTCTTTCGATCTGGCGATGTTACCTGCTCACTTTTCGCCTCACTTACTACGCAGAAATATCGGGATTTACGAGATTGTTTCTGGAGTGATTTTGTTGCTAATCTGGTCATGTTTGAGCATTATCCCCGCACTAGTTGAGGGCAAAGCACCGCCGGAAGTGTGGAGCTATACCACTGTGATTACCTATGCGATCGATATGGGCGTTGTTGCTCCTGTGCTGATTGCCGCTGGCGTAATGCTACTGCACCAAAACCCCTTGGGCTACTTGCTTTCATCCATGCTGCTAGTGTTTACAGTGATGCTTGGAATCAATCTGCTGACTGCTGGCACGATCCAAATGCTAGCAGGCTTCATCGACATTCCACAGTTTATCAGATTCATAGCTTCCTTTGCGATCCTGACACTGTA
>JANNDQ010000154.1:0-6381 GCA_031387965.1 Chamaesiphon sp. OTE_75_metabat_567 | reverse complement strand
TTCATAAAACTTAGTTAGCTACTATTTATTAAACATCTTCCTATTTTACATCCACCAAACTACAGGTTTGAGGAGACTTCACCAACAAGCCATATTCAATTCCCTGGGCAACAGCTTGATAGGATGCTTCGAGAATATTATCAGAGACACCGATCGTCGTCCAGCGATGTAGTCCATTGCTCGACTCTACCAAAACGCGCGTTACTGCCGAAGTGCCCTCAGCACCATCGATAATCCGCACTTTATAGTCGGTTAAATAACATTTAGTTAGTTCGGGATAAAATTGACTTAATGCCTTGCGTAAAGCGGCATCTAGAGCCGAAACAGGGCCATTTCCTTCGGCGGCTTCGAGGATATTTTGACCATCGACGGTGACTTTGACGGTGGCGAGTGAGTGGTGCTGAGTCGCGATCGAGCAATGCACCTGAAAGCCCTGAATCGTAAACAACGTCGAGGTTTGACCAAGGATCTCGCGCATCAACAGCTCAAAACTGGCTTCGGCTCCTTCAAATTGATAGCCTTGATATTCCAATTCTTTGAGTTTGGCTAAGATTTGGCGGGTGCGGGGGTCTGATTTTGTCAGTGTTAATCCCATTTCAGCGGCTTTGATTAACACATTGCTCAATCCCGATTGTTCCGAAATTGCGATCCGGCGTTCGTTGCCCACTTGAGTAGGCGCGATATGTTCGTAGGTAAGGGGATTGCGTTCGACGGCGGAGACATGGATACCACCTTTGTGGCTGAAGGCGCATTTACCAACAAAGGCAGCGTAATCATTGGGCGCAACGTTGACAACTTCAGCCACAAATCTACTCACCTGAGTTAGGCGAGTGAGATTAGCTTCTGTCAGGCATGAGTAACCCAGTTTGAGCTGAAGATTAGGGATAATTGAGCAAAGATTGGCATTGCCGCAGCGTTCGCCATAACCGTTGATTGTCCCTTGTACCATTGTCACACCGCTAGTTATAGATGCGATCGCATTGGCGACAGCTAGTTCACAATCATTGTGCGGGTGAATGCCAAATTGTAACTCTCGATCCGGATCGGCTGCATTAATTACCTCACTCACAATTCTAGTAATGTCATCAGGCATCGTCCCCCCATTAGTATCGCAAAACACTAGCCAGTCTGCGCCCGCTGCGATCGCAGTTTGCAATGTTTGGATTGCATACTCAGGATTTGCCTTGTAACCATCGAACCAATGTTCGGCATCATAAATTACTCGCCTACCCTGAGAAATCAGATACTCGATCGAGTCTCTAATCATCTCCAGATTCTCGCCTAAATTGGTCTTTAAACCCTCCGTAACGTGTAAATCCCAAGACTTACCAAAAACCGTCACCCACTTCGTCCCAGCGGCTAGAATCGCCGCTAGCATTTTATCTTCAGCCGCTAATCCACCGGGACGACGAGTCGAACAAAATGCCACAACTTCAGCTTGAGTCAAAGGCTCTAACTGCAACCGTCGAAAAAATTCCCCATCCTTAGGATTGGCACCGGGCCACCCACCTTCAATCCACGGTACACCCAGCTTGTCCAATTGTCTCGCAATTTTTAGCTTATCCTCAACTGCTAACGTCAAGCCCTCCCGTTGTGCGCCATCCCGCAGCGTCGTATCGTAGATTTGGATTTGCTTCATAAATTGCGAGAAAATAGAATCAGCTTTAAATGTAAATACTCATCATGCCCCAAGTCACCGCACAAGGAAAAAACTTTACCTGTGAAACGGGAGCCAATCTCCGTCAGGTATTACTCGCCAACGAGGTGGATCTCTATAATGGCAATGCTCGGATCATTAATTGTATGGGTATTGGTACCTGCGGCACCTGTGCAGTGCAGATTGAGGGTGAAGTATCAGCACCAAATTGGAAAGACACCGCCAGACGCGCCTTCCCACCCCACACCTCAACTCGTAATCTCCGCCTCGCCTGCCAAACTCAAGTTTTAGGCGATATTACTGTTAGTAAATTTACCGCTTTTTGGGGACAGGGGTTGGATTACCGATGGTAGGCTTTGCCAACGATCGTGGTAGTTGAAATCGCGATTTGGTCATGACATTCTAATTGTAAATTCCGATCGCCAAAAGCTGCATCGACAAAATCGCAATGATGGGGTCGATCCGTATCAGGATAAATATTGGGCTGGAAAAAGCGACAGGTGACGCACATCCTGGCGATCGGAACTTGACCAGATTCTTGGAGTTTGCGAATCATTTTAATTAGTCCGCCCAAAAAAACTGTCTGCTCTGGCTCAGATAATTCTTCTACAGCGCCTAATAATAAATCAGACCAACAAGATGTTTGCTCTGCTAATGTTCGCCCTTCAGGAGTCAGGACAATTGAGATCGCTCTGGCATCTTTAGGCGATCGAGTTTTTTGGACTAATCCTTTAGAATGTAGTACCCGCACCGCGTCGCTAGCAGTTGCCGGAGTGACAGCCAAACCCGCCGCTACTTCAGACAGTCGCAGTCCATCACTGCCATTTGCTTGTAATAGCGCGAGAATCTGCGCCTGGGTTGGCGATATGCCATGTTGCCCTGCTGTTTGCCAAGATTGACTTTTGAGGGCGATGCTGACCTTTGACAGTCCGATCGAGATCCGCTGCTCGATCGAGTCATGACCAAAATCAACTGAATTTCTCGCGCTATCTTCACTCATATGTTTAAGTTACTCTTGAGCAAGTTTTGTTATCTCTGGGGGATAATCCGCACCTGCTAACATGATACCGACGATCGCAGTATAGGCATCAACCCATGCTTGCTTGACTGGGGAAGTCCACGCATCACCAGCAAAACTTGCCATTGTTTTGAGCAAGGATTCACCCACGAGCGGATAGTGTTGTGGCAGTACACCATATTTAACATGCCTAGTACCCAATCCGGTCAGTGTTTTTTCCAGCAGCTCAGATTTGCGGAGATTGGCAACAACAAACTTTAAGGAATCAAAGAGATGGTTTCCTTGTTCGTCCATCCGCGTATTGGCAAATAGAGGCTTGAGTTCGGGATAATCGCCCAAAAGATTGGTATAAAAAGCACCAGCAAAATCTTTATCGACAGCCTGCACCAACTGGAAACTCGTCTCTAGGGTTTCAACATCTAACATAACAGCAGATCGTGATATTAATTAGGACTCCTAACTAATATCATAACTTCCCTCAGCTGTCAATTTGGAAAATTGTTAGAAAATAAAATCAGCTTTAAATTTAAAAGAACCACCTCTCCATCCTATTAATTGAGTGTCAAACCAAATCTTTCACATTTCTCCACTGATCAGAATCACGCTAAGTCTACTTTATATTTCCCTGACGATTCCCCTCCCCTTCCTGGCGACATTTGCTCATGCTGAAGTTCCCGCGTGGATGCTGTGGATTGGCATCGGCATTGGATTTGGGTTACTCCAAGGCGGATTGAGCCAGCGGGTAGTCGTGGACGATCAATCAATCCAGGTTAACTATCCCATCTGGGTGCCAACATTTCTGGTCAAAAGTTGGACTCTAGCTTGGAGTGATGTTAAAGAATTAAAAATGCGGACTACTGGACAGGGTGGATTAGTTTATTATTTTACTAATCGCGATCGACAGGGGTTTTTGCTGCCGATGCGGGTAGCTGGATTCAATCGATTGGTAGAATTAATTCAACAGTATACAGACATTGATACAAGTGATGTCCGCCCACTTTCTCAGCCGTGGATGTATTTTGCCCTGCTAGTATTAACTGGATTTTTACTATTGACTGATACTTGGACAATTTGGACAGCGATAACAATATAATTTACAGCGATAGTTATTATGGTTGACTCATTTGCCCAGCATTATCACCAGCGCACAAAATACGATCCAGAGACGATCGCCTCGAAAAGTCAGGGTTTAGACTGGAGCACACAACCATCACCATATAAAGAATATAAAATTGGGACGACTTACGATCTCAAGCCATACTTGCAATCAACAAAACAAGATGTCGATAGTCATTGGTGGCAGAGATTATCACTATTTTTATTGTGTAGCTATGGATTGACTGCCAGAATTCAGACGATGGACGAACCGATGTATCTGCGAGCGGCTCCATCAGCAGGGGGCTTATATCCCGCCGAGATATATTTAGTATCGCGGGGGAATAAATTACTACCAGCCGGACTATATAATTATCAAGTTAAAGATCATACCTTAATTCATTTTTGGGCAAACGATGTCTGGCAAAATATTCAAGTTGCTTGCTTTACACATCCAGCTTTAATGGTTGCAGATGTTGCCTTAATTACTACTGCGGTATTTTATCGATCGGCATGGCGATATCAAGATCGAGCTTATCGACGAATTTTTCTCGATACTGGACACTTATTGGGTAATATTGAACTAGCTGGGTCGATGAATGGATTTCGTCCATATTTTATTGGTGGTTTTGTTGATCGAGATATTAATAATTTACTTTATTTAAACACTGAAGAAGAAGGTGCAGTTACCGTAATTCCGATTGTCGATCTAGATATACACTCAGACCGCAAAATTCAAGCATTTCCTTCAGGACTTCCCTCGATCATTAACTCAGAGTATCCAGAATTGCCCGATGGAGAACTATTAAAATGTTGTCATCAGATGACGGAAATGACTGCATTTAGACCATTACCAGGTAATTCCTTTGATATGAGCTTAGTTCAGTTAGATGATAAATATAATTTTCCATTTTGTTTGAAAATATCAACAGAGACTTCACCAATTGATTGGCAGGACACTCTACCATTATCTGGATTAGAAGATACTATTCTCAAACGCCGTTCGACTCGCAGATTTACCGGAGCAGAACTAACACTTGATGAACTCAAGGCAATCTTAGACTTTACTTATCACCCCCAGCACTATATCGAACAGCACCTAGATCCAACTCCTGATTATTTTGAGTTAGGTTTAATTGAAACTTTTATTGCTGTTTCTGGAGTCGAAGGATTGGAAGAAGGATGTTATTACTATGCTCCAAAAGCTCAAGAATTGCGCCAAATTAGATTCAAAAACTTTCGTCAAGAACTGCATTATCTCTGCTTAGGACAAGAATTAGGGCGCGATGCTGGTGCTGTAATCTTTCACACTGCCGATCTCCAAAAAGCTATCAACAGACATGGCGATCGGGTGTATCGTTATTTACATCTAGATGCAGGACATTTGGGGCAAAGGTTAAATTTGGCTGCGATTCGCCTAGATCTGGGCGTGAGTGGAATTGCTGGATTTTTTGACGATCAAGTCAATGAAGTACTCGGCATTCCCGAAGATGAAGCAGTACTTTATATTACGACGCTAGGTCGTCCAGGTTAAAATTGTTTAATTAAGGATCTAAATCAGACAGATTTACGTCTGAGAGCAGTAATTAGAAGTTAAATCAGTACGATCGTTTGTGCTAATTCTGAATATTTATCATCAACAGAGGAGTTAAATTATGATCGCTAAAACAATCAAAGCTCAAGTTGCATTAATTAGTATGATTTTGGCAATTGGAATGTTTTTACCAATCTCGCCGACACTAGCAAATCCCAAGAATAGCCCCGCTATCGCCAAGCCAACAATTGTCAATCTAGCTGGCACTGTGCGCGTTCTCGCCCTATCAGGAACCTGTTATCAATTCGTTGGTGATAATGGTAAAAAATATGAGTTGATGGGCAAGTTCCCCAAAGTTGACGGCACCAGAATCCAAGTTCGTGGAGTTCTCGCCACAGATACGGCTACTATTTGCCAAGTTGGGCAACTAATTAAAGTTAAAGGCGCTCGGATAATTAAATAGCGTGAGTTCGGGTGAAGGATATTTGCTCCGTTCTAGTCTCGCCAACGATTGAAACCATCCTGACAGATACGCTCCGCGAGTGTGGCTAATGCTGCAAAGTCCGCCTGTGCCTCCGGCAGGCTTCTGCGCAGGCAGACGCTTCGCGAACGCGAACAGTCTTTAGGCTCTTCTTAACCCTAACTCACGTTAAATAGATTTTGATGATGCAGGCTAGACAGATGAGGAAGATAGAATATCTGCCAAACATTGCTCTAACTCTGCTAGTTTTACCTGTTGCTGGGGATCGATTTGTCGATCGATCTTTAGTTCTGGATTAATCGCCCCAATTGCCCACACTCGATACGCTTTTATTAACTCCATCGTCTCAGTATTCAGTCGAAATAAATAGTCAGCAGCAGCATCAGTGTAAGCTTCCAATATTTCCGCAGCACGATCGAGATTATTATCACTAGGATCTGGAGAGCGATCTCCCGATAGTTTACTAGCAATTGTTGTCGCACTGCCAGCTACAACGGCTCCTAATGGCCCTCCAAATACCCAACCGAGTCCAGTCGCGATCGCCGCAGGTGTCAAGCCTTCAAGGGTTGATGAGGTGCGTTCTGGTGGTTGTTGAT
>JANNDQ010000137.1:0-5440 GCA_031387965.1 Chamaesiphon sp. OTE_75_metabat_567 | reverse complement strand
CGATCGAGTTAGAGTTTGCAGGTACATCAATGGATGGCTTAAAAGGATGAGTTTGGAACGAGGTCAGATATATTTCGTTAATCTCAATCCAACGCAGGGAAAAGAGCAATCTGGAGCAAGACCTGTCTTGATTTTGTCTGTCGATTAAATCAATCGCAAAAAATGATAATTACGGTAATTCCAGGCACTAAAGGTGCAAATATCAAGCGTGACTTTGTAACAAATGTGCGTGTTTCTACAGCAGAAAGTGGATTAGAAATGGAAACGGTGTTTTTATGTTTTCAGGTGCGCTCTTTAGATCCAAGTCGTTTCCCCGAAAGCCCCGTAGGAATGCTTTCTCCCAATAAAATGCGAGAAGTCGAGGCATCAGTTAGGTATGTTTTAGGACTGTAGGCAGAACCGAAAGATCTAGCCGCGATCGATCTAAAGCGGGGCATTTTATCCTAACAGTTGATTCGCTTCGGTACACTACCCGCGAACGAATCTGATGAACATCTAAATACACAGTTGATGAAGTCCTAAATACATGAAAACAACAGCGATCGATTTAATCTGCCCTCAAAACTATTTTTGGCATAAAATCGATCGAGCATTTCGACAGGATATAAAGATGCTTCTCAATGCCGATTACCTGTCATCTAGAGGCAACACTTTTCCGTAACCAGTCAGTAAAAGCATCACGTTCGCGAAGCGTCTCCATTGGGAGAATCTAATTCACCCGCAGCCAAAGCCAAAATCACCCGTTCTTGCTCATCTACCACCGCATCTGCTGCTTGGGTAAACTCATCTTGAGGACGAGCTAGCCAATCTTCTATATTCACACGCAGTAAGTCTTCTGGTGAAACTTGATTGTCTCGTGCCAATTGCTGCAATTTATGAAGTTGCTCATCTGGAATGTCAATGGTGATAGAGGCCATTCGGGAGTTCCTTGATGTTGTAGATATTCACCATTATAACTTCGCCAAACCTAAATGAGGAGCGCGATCGAGCCATAATCTTAACAGGATATAAAGATGCTCCTCAATAGCGATCGATCCTCAAACACTGAGATTATTGGATTTCAAGGCTCAATCGAATCAACAACGATTGATCGAGCCTCAAACACTAAGATTGTTTGGCTGTTTCGTTCCGAAAGGCTACGCCAACGCGGGCTTAAATCCAACCTATGAAGAGAAATCCCACTTATGAGTAAGCTCCCACTGGTTTGAGCTAAAATAGGAATACATCTCTAGTACCATTGATAATCGTATGGAGCAAGCACTCCTCGAACAAATTCAGCGACTACCAGAATCGGTGCAACAGGAAGCCCTGCATTATATTGAGGGTTTGGTTGCAAAGCATAATCAGTCTATGCAAACACCCCCACTCAGTCGAAAAAATGCTTTCGGCATCTGGAAGGGGGATGTGTGGATGTCTGATGATTTTAATGCGCCTTTGGATGATTTACATGAATATATGTAATGGATCGGTTTTTGCTGGATACTCATGTATTTCTGTGGCTGATTCAAGGCGATCCACAGTTAAGCAATCGAGTAAGATCCATCATAGCTGATGATGCTAAGCAGCTTAATTTTAGTGTGGTTAGTATTTGGGAAATCGAAATTAAGCTAAATATTGGAAAGTTAAAAATTGAGCATTCGTTGGTGTAGCCTACCGGAGGTAATCGAGGATATTTATCAACTTTTAGCCCAACTCAAAATTGAAATTCTGCCAATTGAGCGGTTGGATCTAAATAGACATTTAACGTTACCGCTACATCATCGCGATCCCTTCGACAGACTCATCATTTCTCAAGCGATCGAGCGCGAGTTAATACTAATCAGTGCTGATGGATCGTTTGAGCATTATCCAGTACAAAGACTATGGTAATTGATCGAATCAACAACGCTCGACCAAATCCAATCTAATCGATTACCTCCGGTAGGCTTCGCCAACGAGCAATAATTTCGACAGAATATAAAGATGCTCCTCAATGGCGATCGATCCTCAAACACTGAAATTTTTGGGTTTCACGGGCTTCAACCCAATCCACAGGGAGAAATTCCACTAACGCCAACGCCAAAAGTGTTAAAATAGGTTGTGGACGCTTTTCCAATTATCGAAGTAGGTATTGAACATGCAATATCAAGTATTTGTTAAAAATCCAGCCGAGAGCGAGTTTATGGCATCTGTTATTGGATTGCCAAATCTAACCGCTAATGGAATAACGGAAAAAGAAGCGATTACCTACGGTAGGCTACGCCAACGATAAACTTAAAGTTATCCTAGATGCTCAATTTAGGAATGGAAAATTAGTAACGATTTACGTTCCGCAACGCTCCGCGAACGATATAGATATACCTAGCAAAGTAACTGAAGAAAAAAGCGATCCTTGGATAGATAATATGGGTATCTTTCAGAACGATCCAACTTTTGATGATTTTTTGGCAGAAGTGAATAATTATCGTAATGAGGTGGATTCGGCTGAGGATGATCGATGACTTTATATGTTTTTGATACTGATATCTTGAGTCTTTATCAACGAAATCATCCACAGGTTTGTACTCGTGTTCGGATTGCTAGGCAAAATAATCTAATCATCAAAACGACGGTGGTATTATTGTTACTCGCAATCAGAAAGATTTTAGACAAGTGCCAGGATTAATGATCGAAGATTGGTCTTTAGAGTAAATCGTTCGTGTAGTGTGCCGTAGGCAATCGATCCCAAAACTATCGCACAAAAGATCGATTCCGCAAAGCGGAGGCTACGCCAACGCATCAAAAACGATTACCTCCGGTAGGCTTCGCCAACGACCAAACCCAAAATAATCGATCGATAATTCCAACAGGATATAAAGATGCTCATCAATAACGATTACCTCCGGTAGGCTACGCCAACGATCGATCCCCAAACACTAGGATTATTGAGTTGCGCGGGGTTCAATCTAACCTACTCAGAGAAATCTTACTAACCGCTAGATCGAATCTGAATCGGGTCATCAAATGGTGGATGTCGCCCAATTTCACGATCCGCAGCCCGAATCGGTAGCACTCGCTCTCGATTTAGTACTAATGTAGCCACAGTCGCTCTGCCAATTGCTGTTACTCCGACAATCAGCAACCCATCCACCGACCAAATAAAATGCTCTCGCCAACTATCTTGCCGAGGATTGAAGATGGCTACTTCTGTTGCAGATTCAGGATCTAGTGCTGTAAGTCGATTAGTTTTCCGTCGGTTGCAATGGAAGCAAGCCAGTGTGAGATTTCCCAAGCTATCGTCTCCTCCCAGCGATAATGGCATCACATGGTCTACATTAAACCGCACATATTGCCACGTCTCATCAGCGTGACAAAATTCACACAAATGCCGTGCTCGTTGACGTACTTGAGTTTGAATGGTTTCAGGAATTTTATTGCGAGACACAGTTACGAGGCTTGCGGAATTTCATTTAAGGATATATTCCGCATGGTACGGTTTACAAAGCTCAAATAATCATCAATCTCTTCATAGCGATCGAGTTCCTGTTCTTCTTCTGGACTAAGATTAGAGTCTTGTTGTTTTGCCAGCAACTGTTCGATTCTAGTAAGGACGAAGCTAGATGCGGTAAATAGTGGCATACCCTCAACTAGCTCAATCCGAACGGCACCTTCGATCGGAAGATTGTTCGGTAAGCTGCTTAGTTTTGGCAAAGATGGGATTGGCATGACCAAATCGGTTATACTATCTCAATCTTAACATTGTGTTGAATCGTTGCCTGTAGAACGATCACGAGATACGTTCAGATTTTAGGTTGGGTAGAGTGAAGCGTTGGCGTAGCTGAGATCGAATCCAAGCTAATTGATCGATCATTCCAACAGGATATAAAAATGCTCCTCAACGGCGATCGATCGAACCTCAAGCACTGAAATTGTCGGGTTTATCAAAGTAGGTAATCGTTGGCGAAGCCTACCGGAGGTAATCGATAATTCCAACAGGATATAAAAATACTCCTCAATAGCGATCGATCGAACCTCAAACACTGAAATTGTTGGATTTCTCGAAGTAGGTAATCGATCATTTCGACAGGATATAAAGATACTTCTTAATATTGATCGATCGAGCCTCAAACACTGAAATTACTGAGTTCTGAGGCTCAACATACGGGAATAAATCCCACTCAGTTAATCAGTCTGGATCGCTAAAAAGAGATGGAAGATTACGACGACCACTGACAACTCTCAGGATTTCGATGCCATCATCGAGAATACGGTAGAAAATAATATAACCTTCGAGAGATAATCCTCTGAGATCCTGGCGAATTGCTCCATAGCTTTTACCACTGCGGGGAAAGGAGACTAATTGTTGACACTTGCTGTTAAATTCTCTAAAAAATCGCTCGCCTACTTCTACATTGGTTTCGGCAAAGTAGTCAGCGATTTCAGTTAGATCTCGACTAGCAAGAATGTTAATAACATAGAGACTCATACCTACACCCGATCGCGTTGAAACCGCTCTAAAATCTGGTTAACGAAGGTTTCGCCATCGATCGGTGGCGTTTGCTCTGAGGCTGAAATGGCAGCATCGATTTTTGTTCGGACATCTTCAACCCATACGTTCTCAGCTTGTTGTTCTTCCGCCAATTCTGCCAGAAACCGAGCCGCGATCGCCTCTTGTCGATCGATTGGCAGTTGTTCGATTTGGGCGATTACCTGTTGAAGCAGTTCTGTCATAGTTCACACCGCAATTTACTACAGTCTCCTAATTTTACCCGATCGAGCAAAGTATCGAGGCGCACGATCGACCAAACCCAAGCTAATCGATCGAGCCATAATTCCAACAAGATATAAAGATGATCCTCAACGGCGATCGATCGAGCCTCAAACACTGCAATTATTGAGTTTCAAGGCTCAACCGAATCAACAACGATCGACCAAACCCAAGCTAATCGATCGATAACTCCAACAGGATATAAAAATACTCCCCAATAGCGATCGATCGAACCTCAAACACTGGAATCGTTAGGTTTCTCGAAGTAGATAATCGATCGATCATTCCAACAGGATATAAAAATGATCCTCAATGGCGATCGATCGAGCCTCAAACACTGGAATTTTTGTGTTTGGAGGCTCAACTCAACTTACAGGGAGAAATCCCATTAGTAGTCACAGACAAGTCTATTCAGCCTCATGAAAAACCGCTTCCAGGTTGATTCCATTTGGATCGATCGCAAATGCTCCGTAGTAGTTTTTATGATAATAACGCAGTCCAGGCTTGCCGTTATCTTTTGCTCCAGCTTGAATTGCTGCCGCATAGAACTCGTCAACTTCCTGTCGCGAACCAGCCTGAAATGCCAGATGAGTTTGAGTACCAACCGTTTGACGATCGACAATCCAAAAAACCGGACGATCGTTCTCTTTGCCGAATCCAACGATGCGCTCGCCGGATTCCGTTTTTTCCGAATCGATGTCGAAGAATTTCTTC
>JANNDQ010000091.1:0-2157 GCA_031387965.1 Chamaesiphon sp. OTE_75_metabat_567 | reverse complement strand
TGCACTACCAAACCGACGGGAGAAGTGGTGGGGGATAATTGGGGTGTTTCGACTCCTGGGGGTAGCTTACTAATCGCTTGTTGCAGTCGCTCGGTAATCAGTTGACGCGCTTGATAAATATCGGTTGACGAAGTAAAAATCGCCTTTACCACCGAAATCCCCGCCGCACTCGACGAACGCACGGCTGTGACTCCAGGCGTACCATTGATGGCACTTTCGATCGGTAATGTTACTAGGGATTCTACTTCCTCTGGCGCGAGTCCAGGTGCTTCGGCTTGGATTTCCACCTGCGGCGGCGCGAAAGCTGGCAACACATCCAATGGCATCTGGGGAATGACATAAAATGTCCACAATGAGACGATAATAGTCGCTAGTACGACCAACCACCGCCGATTAATTACCCATTGAACGATATTTCCGAGCATTTTTTAAATAATTAATGGATATCCATATTACCCATTTGCCTACCTTCAATCATTGCAAAGATGTGTGAAATTTTAGTGAAATTTTAGCTAGTTTATTAAATTGGTGTTGCTGAAATTGTTTTCGATGTATGTGACCACTCGATCGAAGATTCAGACTTTTTGGGTGGTTGAGACATGCTAACGAGAATGTGGGAAGAAAACCGCTGGTGAGACATGAAAAAACTCTGATAGCTTCTCGATATGTTCGACGGTGAGCTGTCGATGACCGTTAATTACCGCCGAAGCGATCGATTCAGTCTTGAAAATCGGCACTAATTCCTTCTGTTTTAAGCCCCATTCTTCGATCAGTACATTCAATATTTCTATTCCATGAATATCAGGAACTTCGACTGTTCTTTCCTCATATTCATGAATTATCATCCCTAATAACTTCAGATACTTTCGTCGATCTGAGCTAAGTTGTCCTGCATCTAGTAGATCGTCAATAACTTTCTGGACAGCGATAAAATCTGCTTCAGACTCGATCGGGCGCGGTGGGAATTCATTGACTAGATCGATATATTTTTCACATGTTGCGATCGACATATAATATTTATCCTTATCAATTATCTTCTTGGTGCAACCTATGGGTCGGAAATCTCTGTGTGACTGCATCCACAATTAATCAGTCATACCAATCATCATTATTCTTTTTACAGCTTAGATCTTTACTCCCCTTTTCTACTCTTTTTCCCATAATTGCTGGCGACAACGGTACCGAGTGATGATTATTTGTGTAGGGTTCTGGTTCGGTGAGTTCCACCGCAGGTAAAGATCGATCTAAGTTATGGACATCAGCATCATCTTTCTCATCCTCTAAACCCTCTACTGGAGCCGATCGAAACCGCTTCCGCAGCAGCAAAGCACTTCCAGTTATTAGAATCGCGCCCCCACCGACTGGTAATAGCCACGGCGGGATGATTAAACCATTATTTTTAGCGGGAGCCGTTTCATCTTTGTGTTCGTCGGCATCGGGTTTCTCGCTCCCACCCCGCAACGACTGAGCGTACAATTGCGTCCCCCGCTGAGTCACCACCATGTCGCCCGCAAATAAACCCGTCTTCACCTCTACCATGTCTCCAGAAGTACGCCCAAATGTGACATCCGCCGCTTGGAAAGCATTCCCATTCTGGACGTAGACGACTTTTTTACCATTGGCATCGACTACCGCCGTCGCCGGAATCGCCAGTAGCGACGCAGCAGTTTTAGCGGTAATCACTTCTAGTTCGGCAAACATCCCTGGTTTGAGCAAACCGCTCGGATTGCTAATTTCGGCTTGTACGGGGACGACTCTGGTTTCACCCTGCACAGAAGTGCCAATTTGGGTAATTCTGCCTTCAAAACTTTGATTTGGTAAGGAAGCAACTTTGACGCGGATCTGTTGACCGTTTTTGACCGATCCTAAATCCTTCTCATAGATATTCGCCGTCGCAAAAATCCGCCCGTCGTTAATAATGGTCATCAGTTTACCACCCGCATCCTGCAAGGACTGACCGATGCTGACATCGCGGCTGGCAACAGTACCAGCAATCGGCGCGGTGATAGTTACCAGTCCTTGGGCGTTGGCGGTGCTGCCCAATTGTTGAAGTCGAGTTTGATAGGCAGTAGTACTAAGCTGTAGTTGAGATTGGGCGATGACTACATCCGATTTGGCGCGTTTCAACTGCGCTTGGGCTTCTAATACGTCTTTGCG